>DASYTB010000444.1:0-6374 GCA_036002705.1 Verrucomicrobiia bacterium | reverse complement strand
AACGTATGCCGCCCCATCTCTTGCCCCATCAAAGCGGCGTCCCGGAGATGAACGTTCTCCTTCCGGCATCGTTGAACAACATCGGCCGCAGGCGGTCCGTTCGGATCAAGATGAACCAGGAGGAAATTCGCCGGGCTGCTCGTGACAACAAAGCCTTTCCCTCGCAATTGACGGACAAACTCGTCGCGGAACGCAGCCGTCTCAAGATATCGCTCCTCGTAATACGCCGTATCTTCCAGCGCCTTCACCGCGCTGATTTGGGCCGGAAGGCTCACCGCCCACGGCGGCGTCAGCGCGCGCAGCCCTTCCAGCAAATGGGGAGCCGCGCAGAGATATGCTGTTCGCGCGCCGCTCAAGGCATAAGTCTTGGACATCGACTTGCAGACCACCACGTTGCGAAACCGGTGCACGAGCGGTTCGAACGATTGATCGCGTCCCACATAATCGATGTAAGTTTCATCGATCCAGACCAGCGTGCGTTCCGGTATCTGCCGGACCAACTTGAACATCTCTTCCCGGCGCTGAAAAGTTCCCGTCGGACTGTTCGGGTTGACCAAAGCGACCATGTCGAATCCGTCCTGGCACCGCTCAATTAACTGGGGCAAAGCGATCGTGAATTCCTCTTCCCGCCGCAGGGCAAAACGATCCACCTCGCAATGCAGCACCTTTTCCAAAACGTGCGCATACTCGCCATAAGTTGGATCGAGAATTAAAACGCGCGACGCCGCGTTGAGCCATTGTGGAAACGCGAGAAAAATTAGCGATGATGAACCCGCTCCGGTTAGAATCTGGCGTCGCGTCACGCCGCGCGCCGCCGCGATCGTCTCAATCAGTCCGTTCGCGCTGGTCGGAGGAGAAGTGCGCAAAATCCAATCCAGATTCTCCCGGAGCGCGGCCAAAACTTTCGGCGAGGGCGGAAACCAGGCGTCGAGAACATCCGCGTTAATCACTTCCTTCGCCTTTTCGAGAGAATCAAATCGTTCCCCAATCGCCTCGAAAAAAGCCCCGCCATGAAAACACTGAGCAGGTTGAGAGAAGGGAATGCGCAGCTCCCAATCCACGCGGGCCCGCGCCCGCTCGAGCGCGGGCCGCAAGGTCTTCACGGTCGCTGGCAACTCGGAGATATCGCAATACATCAAGTGATACTTGACCTTGCCCGATTGGACGCCCATCCCCAGCGGCTTTAAGCCAGCGCGCAGATAAATACTCATCACCTCGTCCCGCCCAATCGCGACGATGCGCCTGCCGCCCTGTGCCGCGACCCACCGTGCCGCCGCGTACATGAGGAGTAAGGCCAGCTCACGCCGGCGGTGGGACTTTATTACGGTGAGCAGCCGCACTTCAAAAACCGATTCGTCCAGCGCGAAGTGTAGTCGGTCGCGCTGAACATATTTATCAATCGAGTAGTTTCGACCCGGCGGCGTAACGCTGATAAACCCGAGCACTGTTTTCCCCGTCGAAGCGACGATGTAATCATTGAAACTGTCCAGACTATCAGTCAGCCGCCCGCTTTCGTTCTCCGAGTATTGCCCGAGTTCGCGCGCATAGATCTCGTGCCGGAGCCGATAGATTTGCTCGCGCCCGGCATCATCCGCCAGTGCCAGGCGGAGCTTGGATGGCTCGAAGGCGGCACGAAGCGCTGTTTGGGTGAAGGATCGTTCAGGATTGTTCACGCGCTGAACGTAAGACTTCCCTCGCCCTGACAACAAATTGATAAACATGGGCCGCCAAATTGATTTTTTTAATGAGACAATTCCTTAAGTAAAATTGTGATTGTCGGCGGCGAGCCAATCCACTAAAACCTGCGCCGATGAAATCCCAGAGAACCAAAGTAATTGCTACGATTTTAGGGGCCGTCGTGATTTTAACTCCAATCGTTCTGACCGCGGCGCAGAAGCCGAAGTACACGGTCAAGGAGGTCATGAAGGCCATCAACAAGGGCGACGATAATATCGGCAAGCGCGTCGCCAAAGGGCAGGCTTCTAAAGAGGATATCGCCAAGATGGTCGAATACTACGAATCCCTGCCTCTGAACGATCCGCCGCGCGGTGATAAAGCAGCCTGGGAACATAGAACGACCGCCCTCCTGAAGGCCGCGAAAGACGTTCAGGCTGGCAAACCAAATGCGCTCCAGGAGTACAAAGAAGCCGCCAACTGCAAGGCTTGCCATATGGAGCACAAGCCCGAGGACAAAAAGAAGTAGGTGTTCCAATACGTCGCACTCGCCCAGGACAAGGCCTGGCAGCCGGGACCCTATCCCGGCGTCGAGCTGCTGGTGCTCCATAAGAATGAAGTCACTGGCGGTGTGGTCGTGTTGCGCAAATTTCAGGCGGGGATCATCGTCCCCGCCCACATCCATCCCCAAGCCAACGAAAACGCCTACGTGCTTTCGGGCGAGTGGGAGGAATCCGGCGTCATTTATCGTGAAGGCTCTTTCTTTTTCGCCCCAAAAGGCGAGCTTCACGGCCCGCACACCGCCCGGACGGAGGTTATTAGCCTCACGATGTTTGATGGTCCGCTAACGGTGGTCTGACCGCCAATCGTGAGGACCCCTTCTGTTCCCGCTCGAATTCCGCTTGGATTTTCCGCCACCAGCGGAACCAGCGCAGCGTGTCCCGCAGGGGGCTAATCTTGCTGCGCTCCTCCGCATAGCGAGTTTGCACCGGAACAAACTCGATTCCCCAGCCGGCGAAAGCGAACCGCACCAGAAGTTCGGATTCAATTTCGAAGTGGCGTGCCTTGAAGGAAAGCTGCTTCCATGACGGCAAATGAATCATGCGAAATCCGCATTGCGAGTCCGGAAAATCCAGCCCGCAAAAATCTGAAAGCCGCGCGCTCATCCAGCCATTCACCCAGCGCCGAACCAAAGGCATCGAACCCGTCCTCCCGATCCGATTCCCCACGATCATCCGAGCCGCCCTGGTCTCCGCCGCCCTCAAAAAGCACGGAATATCGCCCGGCGCGTGCTGGCCGTCACCGTCCAGCGCTAAAGCCCAGGCAACCCCCTTTTCAATGGCGGCTTCAAATCCGGTCATCAACGCCGCGCCCTTGCCTGCCGATTTGGAGTGTCTCAGGATCGTGGCGCCCGCCCTTGTTGCGCGGTCGGCTGTTTCGTCAGTGGACGCGTCGTCAATGACGATCACGGACTGCAAGTGCCCGCGCACGGCATCAACCAAATCAGAAATCGTCCGTCCCTCGTTAAAACAGGGAATTACCACCGCACAGCGTTCAGACCATGAATCCAAGCTCGCAGCACGCTACGTCACCCACCGCGCACGCCCAAGGAAAAACCTGCAAAAGAGCGGAACAACAAATGCTCCTTTTAAAAGGAAAAGCAGCCGTGGAACAATCCATTTCCAATCGAAATGTCGAGCGCGTCGAGTGCGAGCCGAACCTCCCTGGCGCACAGGACGATTCCATCCCGTCGCTGTGCGGATTCTTCCTCGCGCTATTAGCAAGCGCTTTCTTTCAACTCAGCTTTGAATTCCCGAAGCTGAACTGTTTCATTCTGCTTTACGCCTGTTCTCTCATCATTCTTTCGCGGGTCTCCTCGGCTCGGTTGGCCTTTCGTTTTGGTTTTCTGGCCGGGTTCCTGGTATTTGCTCCACAGCTCGCCTGGTTCTGGAAAATTTTTGGTCCGGCGGCGTTGTGCCTGTGGGCCGTCTTGAGTTTTTTTACGGGCGCCTTCGTTGCGACCTTGCATACTTGGCGTTCACACTTCGGCCTCCGGTTTCTTTGGCTGGCTGCGCCGATCTTTTGGACCGGGCTGGAATATTTTCGCGGTGAATTGTATTTCCTCAGGTTCTCATGGTTAAGCGCCGGATATGTTTTCTCCGGACACGCCGGCCTGTTGCCCGTTGGCGTGTTCGGTGTTTATGGATGCGGATTCGTCGTCTTCCTGCTTGCGGCGGTCGCCGCGCGGCCAAGTTTCGAGCGAACTGTCGTTCATCTTGCCGTGACAACGCTGTTGATGGCCGTCTTGACCAACAGCGCCCCAGCGCGGTTATCCAAAGACGTTCCGGGCACGCCGCTAAAAGTTGCCGGCATCCAGTTGGAATTTCCTCCCGAATTGCAGGTTCCAGGTTATCTGGACCGTGTCCGGGAGAAATATCCAGACGCGGCTTTATTGGTGCTGAGCGAATACACATTCGAGAGCATCGTTCCCAAACGAGTCCGTCAATGGTGCCGCGAGCATCGGCGTTATCTAATTGCTGGAGGGAAAAAGGAGGGCGACCGGCCCGGACAGTTCTATAACACGGCTTTCGTCGTCGGACCGACGGGTGAGATCGTTTTCGAGCAGGTGAAGTCCGTCCCCATCCAGTTTTTCAAGGATGGCCTGCCTGCCCCGGAGCAAAAGGTCTGGAATTCACCCTGGGGGAAGATCGCGGTCTGCGTCTGCTATGACATGAGCTACCGCAGGGTTGTGGATCGATTCATCCGGCAGGGCGCGCAGGCTATGATCGTGCCCTTCATGGATGTGGCTGATTGGGGAGAGCGCCAGCGCCACTTGCATGCGCGCGTGGCATCCATCCGCGCTCAAGAGTACGGGATTCCGATTTTCCGCCTTGGCAGTTCCGGCGTTTCACAGATCGTGGACCGGTCCGGGCGAATTCTGGCCAGCGCTCCCTACCCTGGACAGGAAGAGATCATGGGCGGCGCCCTGCAAATCTCTGCGCGAGCAAACTTGCCGCTGGACACAATGCTGGCGCCTGTTTGTGTAGTTTTGCTCGCTGTTTTTATTTGTTATATCCTGATAAGAGTTTTCGCAATTACACCCCTTCGCCACCCGCCAATCGCTTCACCACGTCCGGCGGCACTTTTCCGGCCAGGAGAAAAGCCCTTCCCCCCGAAGTCCAGGATACCGTGGAAAGGCCCTTAACCTCCTCCACCTCCGGCTTCCGCTCGGAAAACCCGGAGACTGCCTGGTCGATGACAAACATGTACAAGATCTCTTGTTGGGGGGATTTAAAACAGACCATCGAAACGGGTTTATTCTGCCACGTGAGCGCTCCACCTCCTAAAACAGGAAGTTTTTCGAGCGGTGCAGGCAGGGAAAAGTCCGCGGGCCGTCCAGTCTGGGCCAGAAGATTCTTCACTTCCATCAACTTCGTCGTATTGGTGTCCATCCCGTAGGCCCGGAGAGCATCGGTGATGATTCGTTGCCGGAAACCAGCGAACGAAGTGTCTTCCTTCGGAACGCTCCTGGTCAAAAAGGTCACGGCCGCGAGGAGAGCGATGGAAGCGGCCAGCGCAGCCAATACCACTGGCCCGCGCGACCGCCATTCCTTAACACGAATAGTTTTTCTGCGCGCGAAAATCTGCTCTCGCAGTGTTGGCGGAACAGGGATTCCTGCGAGCTCATGATGAACGCGCGCATTAAATTCTTCCTGGCGTGATTTGAATTCCGTCAGTTCGGCATCGAGCGCAGTTCGCTCCAGTTCGGCTTGCTCATCACCGCGGCGCGGGGTCACCCAGGGACGCCCGCGCAAAAGAATCTCTTTGATGGAATTTCTATCCACGGGAAACCTCCGTGGCCTCCGTGCCGACCGGCGCAAGCTGCGGTTCGATCAATAGAACCTGGAGCTGGGCGATGCCCCGCGAAATCCGTGATTTAACGGTGCCGAGCGGAATATTCAAAACCTCCGCGATCTCGGGATAGCTGTAATCTTCCAGATAAAAGAGCGCGAGCACCGACCGAAAATTCTGATCCAATTTCCCCAGAGCGCCCAGAACGCTCTCCCGGTCGAAACGCTCCGGCGTCGCGGCGGAGATTTCTGGAAGTTCCGGTTCCGCGGCGGTCAGCTCGATTTCGGGGAAGCGGCTGATGCGCCTGTGCTTTTGCAAATATTCCCGGTGCAATGTTGTGAAGAGCCAGCTTTTCACTTTGCGTTCATCCCGCACCTGGTGGCCTTTTCGGGCCCAAATATAAAATGTTTCCTGTGTCAGATCGCATGCGTCGCTTTCCTGCCGGGTCAAACTAAAGGCGAATCGATAAAGAGACGAGTAGTGCTGGTCAACCAGCCTCTGGAATTCCGTCTCCTGACTCATATTGCTTCATTCTAATGGTTCTGAGGTACGAGCAAACCGTTTGGTTCCAATCTCTTTCATGTTTGTCCCGATGAAAAGCGAGAAAAAGAAAACAGCGAGGACCTCGGGAACCGACATCGCGCCTCCGGCATCCCATCTTCAAAGGGGTTATGGTTGCGAGTCGCACCGTGGTTTTGGTTTGCGCGGTGCGACTATCCTGCCCAAAGCGCAGTCAGATCGATCATTTGAATGCGAAAGATGAACAACCGTTCTTTGGAATTTTCACGCTAAAGGGAGAAGGCGTCGGTGGCAGCTTCCGCGGTCGGTAACGCTCAGACAACAATCAC
>DASYTB010000443.1:0-7782 GCA_036002705.1 Verrucomicrobiia bacterium | reverse complement strand
GCCGGAAGAGAACCCGAATCCGGCGCGTGATGCAGAACCCAGGCAAAATCCGTGATCGAAATCAGCGGTTCGCCCGCAACTGAAACAAAGTCATCTCCCGGCTGCAGGCCCGCCTGGGCGGCGATAGAACCGGTGCTTACCGACTGGACGCGCGCGATGTCTTCAACCGCGAGAGTCAGCCCGACTGTTTCTGGCAACGGCATCGGGTAAATCGACGAAAGCGGAAGGTGCTTCTTCTCCTGGCGGTAAACCGTTCGCATCGCTTCGCCAATCTGATGGCAATGAACGCAGCTCTGAACCACCTTGCCTTCCCAATCGAGAGTGCGGTGATATTTGCCCGCGATTTGGGGAAGTTGCAGCGGATCAGTGACCGGAACCGGCCCGCCTTGCTTGCCCCGGAGCGCTTCCTTATTCGCCGGATAGCCTCGATGAATGACCAGGGCGGCGTCGAGCGCATTTTTGAAACCAGCAGTCGTTTTCTCCTGCGGATTTTTCTGGTGCATCCACGAGCCATATCGTCCGTAAACCGTTCGATCCCCATTAAAAAACATCGCGGAGAACGAAAGATCATAATCGAATTGGAAGAGCGAAAGGTCGAGGTCGTTCGCATTCATGACGCGGACGCGTACGAATTGATCAAGGATTGGCTGCAACTCAGGTTCTATGAGGACGCTGGCGTCGATCCCCATGCAGGCCAGGCACGGAACGCAGCGTAACACGACCAGCAGCGGCTTGCCCGTCCGCTTGGCCTCCTCGAATCCGCGCCGCCAATCATTGTAAATCCAGCGCGAGTCGTTCTCCATCTTCGAACGGTCTTCCAGCACAGCGGCCTGGCGGTCTTTAACGGTTTCACCGGACGAAGAGACCATCCAAAGTGAGGCCGCGATGAAAAGTCCGTTGAGGGAATAAAACGGATTAACAAAATATCTGCGCATGCGTAACGAATGTGGTTGGCTATTCGACGCAGATTAATCGCCCACCTGTTCACCGCAAGGCAAAGCTCATGCTTGAAAATCCGCGCCTGCCAGAGGCGGAAACTCATAGCCAGGCGGTCTAAAATTTGTTCGCCCCAAGCACCGTTTAGTTTCATGATCTTCAGAACCAAAGAGAGATAATATGAAACTTCTTCCAATCTTCGCGTTCTCCTTCGTCCTATCGGCCTTCTCCGCCGAAAAACCGGAAGCGGAAACATTCCTCGATCCCGCCAAGGCCGGCCAGGATTTCAAAGATCAGGGCGAATACAAAAACGACTGGGGCGGCAGCCAGGTGATCGCCCTGGGCAACGATGAATTTCGCATGGTCACGTATCCCGGCGGTCTGCCTGGCGATGGGTGGGAGAAAGAGAATAAAACGGAGACGCCCGGCAAGCGCGAAGGCAATAAAGTCGTCTTCACTGGCGAGAACGGCTATCGCGCTGAAGTCGCGGACGGCAAAATCACCATCAACACGTCCAGCGGCGGGCCCTACATGATGGAAAAAATCGAACGCAAAAGCCCAACTCTCGGGGCCAAACCTCCGCGCGGCGCGGCGGTGCTCTTCGATGGTGCGAGCGCCGATGCGTGGGAAAATGGGCACATGGACGAACGCCATCTCCTTGCCGCCGGCCCGAAAAGCAAGCAAAGCTTTACGAACTTCACGGCCCATCTCGAATTCCTCCTCCCTTTCAAGCCGCTTGGCCGTGGGCAGGACCGCGGGAACAGCGGCGTCTATCTTCAAGACCGCTATGAAGTCCAGGTGCTCGATTCCTTTGGTTTAAAGGGCGAGAACAATGAATGCGGGGCTATCTATTCGCAGGCCAAACCGGCCGTCAACATGTGCTATCCGCCGCTAACCTGGCAGACCTACGACATCGACTTCAAGACCGCGCAATTCGATGCCTCCGGTAAAAAAACGAAAGACGCCGTTGTTACCATCAAACACAACGGCGTCCCGATTTTCGAACAGTACGAACTAAAGGGTCCTACCCCGGCCGGCAAAAAAGAGGATCCCTCGGGTGGCCCGCTGCAACTTCAAGGCCACGGAAATCCCGTTTTTTACCGCAACATCTGGGTTGTTCCACAGTCCTGAGTCAGATTACTGTTGAACGCGATAGAACTTCGTTCCTGTCGTCCCGTTGCTGACTTTAAACGGGCTGTAGGTGGTGGTGGC
Organism: Verrucomicrobiia bacterium; assembly: GCA_036002705.1. GTDB lineage: Bacteria > Verrucomicrobiota > Verrucomicrobiia > Limisphaerales > SXQI01 > DASVNK01. The sequence goes on along the minus strand of DASYTB010000443.1, from coordinate 5,634 downwards.
GCCGGTTGGGATTGGCACCGTCGTATATGGGCCTGTGACATTCGTCGAAGACTGGAGAGCGTCACCACCGAACCAGTTGATCGTAATAGCCGCATTTGTCTTGGTAATGCTGGTGAAGAGAGGCGCGTTTGATGGCGGTCCAAAGACGCCGAAGCTCGGTTTGATGCTGGGTAGCCCGGCGGCTTTGATGAGCACGTAATCGACTTCCAATTGCGCGAATCCGGGTCTCGTGCCGTTGCCGCTTCCGCCGGCGATTCCAGCGAATCCTGTGCTCAAGGGAGGGTGCGCGCCGGTGTACGCCCAAACCATCTGCCAGTCGGCCGGTTCCGGAGTGACACCGTCGGAAGGCCAGACCTTGCCAAAAACATCGTTGGTGCCGTCGGCTTTCGCGTCCTGGCGCAAGCGCAACCAGTACCATGTGTTGTTGCTCCAGCCCATTTCATTGGTGCCATTCATCAGGCCTTGTGGTCCCCACGAGAGTCCGTCGTAAAGGAACTTGAATTTACGTTCGGATTGATTCGAATCATTGGAATCGGTCTTATCATCTCGGAACTCGAGGTTGATTCCACGGCTCGGATTTGGGGCGCTGTTGGTCACTCCCACGGAGATTCCGCCTCGCGGTTGGTCGGCATTTGTTTCGAAGCCCACCACTCTCATCCGCGCGAGGACCTCCTGGACGGCGTTGCTATAGCCGGGCGCTTCGAAAAGCAGATGGTTCGGGTCGCCCGCGCTGGTAAAAACACGGAGAACACCGCCAGCCTGCTGGTATTGGTCGGGAGTGGGATTATTGACAGCGGAGGCAACCCAGTTTGTGTTCCGATTTGTCGAGGTGAAATCGTCCTGGAAGCCATTGACGGTCTGCAATAGTTCCCATGGAACGCCTGGCACCTGGTTGGTTTGAAATTCCAGGCTGCCGAGGAGGCCATGATCTTCAAGCTGTCCCGTTCCGGGAATGCCCGCCGTGAAATAGAGCGTGTTGGTACTGCCGGCGCTTGCGCCGTTGCCGAATTGCAAGGCCCAAAGGCCTTTAATGCTGATCGGAGTGCCATTCGTGCCAAGAAGCGGACCGAGAAACGTGCCCAGCAGCGGATCGAATGCATTAATCCGGCCATCACCAAAATTGCCGACGAGCAGTTTGCCGCCGAACGGTCCAAAGCTAGCCGGCGCCAGAGTCATACCCCAGGGCGAGTTGAGCGCCGCGTTGGTGGGGAAACGCCGCAGGAGCTTGCCGGACGTGCTGAACACATCGATAAAGCCGTTGCCGGGGCCTGCCACATCGTCCTCTTTGTTCGTATCCTGCATCGCGAAGGTGACGTAAAGGTTCGTTCCAAGGGAAGCGATATTGAACGGCGCAAAATTTGGCGGAAGGTTTGTATCGGTAAACGGAGTGCCGTTCGTGATGAGGGGATATCCCGTTACCGTTTTGAAGCTGGAATCAAAAACATCCACGGTGCCCGCGTGAAAGTTCGCGGCGTACAAAAAGCTGTTTGGAGTGTTTGTGCCGGCCGAGGCCAGCGCCAGCCCTTTATAGATAGCTTCCGAGCCCGAGTTATCCGTTTCGAGCGAAGCATTCGTGCCGGCTGCCCAGGCGGCGATCGTTCCGCTCTCGGTGGCGAAGATGAATCGCGCGGGCGGATTTGACCCTCCAATCGAGATGGTGAAGTTGGTTGTATTGTTAAAAATGATGCCGGTGGGATTCGCGGGGCCAGTATCTGTGGGCGCCGGCGGGATTTGCACAATCAGCGCCGGAATGCTTCCGGTCGAGCTGGCATTAAAAAGAGTCGAAAATCCCGAATGATTGTCCGAAATCCACCAGGGACTGCTCGAGCTGGCGACGAGCCCCCACGGATTGACCAGATTGGTATCGGTGAGGAGAGCACCTGGAATGTCTGAAACGAGATTTCGCTGCAGATACGCATTACTCGTTGCTTCCGCGACTCCGACAATAATGTCCTCATCGAAGCTGTCCGGCGTCAAAGGAATGGGTGAGAAATGCCCGGAGTTGTTGGTGTCTCCGCTGACCGCGAATATCATGGTGTGAGTAGTGGCCCCGCCCGTCCAGGCAAGGTCAATGGAAGCGATCTGCTTCCCCGCTACGTCCGCGGGAAGGATAAGATTGTTCGCGAGAACACGCGGGTTGGCCGTCGCCAGGGCACCGCCCACACTGTTGTAAGAGTTCGCCACGACGTCGATGCGACCGGCGGTGGTCTGCACGATATTCGTGTTATTGAACCAATCGCCCACCGCGACTTTATTCGTGAGATTCGTCGAGGTTCCGTCCGCGAAGTGCAGACTGAGAGTCACCGTGCCGGCGCCGTTGCCGCTCGCGCCAGCAAGGGAAAGCGCATTCACCGCGACCGGCGTCTCAAATTCCAGCGTGCCCGTTTTCAGCGAGGCATCCAGCATCAGGGCGTTGAACTCCGTCGCCGCCTGAAACAGGTAGGTGGATTGGGGATCGCTCTGGCCGGTCACAAACCCAACCTTTATTCCGCTCGTCGGCGCGGCGGTATCAACACCGATCTCGTACCAGGTATTCCCGGCCTTGGTTACACCACCGTCCATTGTAGCCGTGACCGTTGTTTTAGGGTCTCCCGGCACCGCGGCGGCAAAGGGCCGAGCTGAACACAGGAACGCCAAAAGTCCGACCAGGGCCGGCACCGCCGCCCTGGGCAAACGGGATCGAAAGGTTTTCATAGATTTTTTTTCTCCTCATTTAACCGCCGTGGGGAACCGCGGTCTGTGGTTTGACGAGATAGAGCGAGCACCATGAAAGATTGTCAACTGCAATTCCATGGGATAGGAAACCGGGGAAGCCGTCCGCCACCACATGGAAAGGTGCAAATCTTCGCATCGAGTCGCTCGGGTTAAGGTTTTTCAAATCACGCTTTGAGCTCTCACTCCGGCGCGCACCGGAGTTGCAAACGCGTGATGGTTCGATGCGCGTCCGCGAGAAAAGGTTCCCGGAAGCCCCAAAATTCTTACAGAACACGACTACTCGCAACAGCTCAGTCGTTGGGGTGGAGCGAGGCTCCGCCGAGCTTTCTTGCTGTATCGTTTGACGGCGAAGCGGCTCGGCAGAGCCTCGTACAACCAAGACTGAGCCGTTGCCACTGAACTCAGCAGCGCTCTTGACCGACTGGAACGGAAAGTGAGAAGTTTGACCGAGATCCTCTATTCTCAATGATCGAATTGCCTCATTCCAAATCCTGCTTCGTTTGCGGGTCGCGTAATATCGGTGGACTGAACCTGCGCTTCCACACGGACGGCCGAATTGTCCGGACGCGGTTCACCGCCCGACCAGAGTACAACGGCTTCGTGGGGGTAATTCACGGCGGAATCCTGGCCACGATTCTCGATGAGGTGATGGTCTGGGCGTGTTCGGTCCAGACGAAACGGTTCTTCTACTGCGCGGAACTGAGTGTGCGCTATCGCTCGCCAGCCGCGCCCGGCGATGAAATCACGGCGGAAGGGGAATTGATCGAGACAAAACGCGAGCGGCTTTTCCTGACGAACGGCAAATTAGCGCGCCCGGACGGCAGCGTAGTCGCGACCGCCACGGGGAAATACATCCCGGTCAGCGGTCTCAGCATGGAAAAGGTGGTGGGCGATTTTGAAGGCTCACCCGAGCAACTCCGCGCCTTCCTGCCGGGCCTTACGGTTGTTGCGAATTCGGCGTCACCGAAACGTTGAGATTATATCGGCTCAGCGTCGCCCCTTCCTGCTGGGCCAACCCAGATAAAGCTTTGTTGTAATCGGCAAGAGCGGAGATTTCGTCGAAACGGCTGGTGGTCAAATCCCGCTGTGCCTGCAAAACAAGGAAGCTGGTGCTCTTACCGTTCTCGTATTTCTTCTGTTCCGCTGCGAGCGCATCCTGCGCGAAAAGGCGGGCCTGCCGTGCCGCTTCCACCTGTTGAAACTGGCTTTGCAGCAGCTTTATCGCGTTGTCAATCTGCATCATGATATTCTGTTCGAGCTGCTTGTACTGCAGCAGAGCCTGCGCCTTGCTCGCCTTCGCCGATTTGTAATTGTTCCGCGGCGCGATCGCACCGAGCGGAATGCTCACGGTCAGGCCCGCGCTGTACTGAGGATTTTTGTCCCCGCTGATTTGGTCAATGACAACGCCGTAGGAACGCAGCGAAGAACCGTTTTCACCCCAGGTTCCCACCAGGTCCACCGCGGGCCAGATTTGGTTCTTTAAATATTTGATGTTGATGTCGCGCGCTTCCAGATCGAGTTTCGCCTGGATAATTTCCGGGCGCATGGTCAGACCTTGCTTCCAACTCTCGGCCAGTTGCGGGCTCGCGGGCACGGCCACGAGCGTCTCGACCGGATCGACCACGATATTGACCCAATTGGCAAAGTCCTGGGTGATCAGGTTTTTCATGTTGTTCAGCGCCACGGCATAGACCTGCTCGGTCTGAAGCAACGTCGCCACGCCGCGGGCCACTTCCGCTTCGGCTTGCTTCTCGTCCAGAGGAGCCATCGCCCCGACTTCCACCCGCTTCTTGTTTTCGCGGAGCAACTGGTTGTTATACTCCAGGGCGGCCCGTTGCACCTTGATGTTCTCGCGCGCCCGGATCAGGTCGTAATACGCATTCTCGACCGCCGCGACGGTCGTGATGAGCTGCTGCCGGAGCTGCCACTCCGAAATCTTGAGCTTCTTCTTGTTAATCATGATCGTAGCGCGCGGTTGATCGATCCAGAAATCACGCAGCAGCGGTTGCTGCAGGCTGATCAGAGTGCTGCCGAAATAATTGTTAAACGGAATCCCCAGCGACGGATTCACCTCGCTTCCGCTCAGGGCGGTATTCACACCGTAACGCGTTCCGGTCGGAAGGTAACCGGAGACTCCGGGCGCGAGATTTCCGTTGAAGGCTTCGGTCGTGGTTTCCTGGTTGGGCAGGATCAAGCCCGTGTTCGGATCGACATTGCCCGGCTGGGACCGGAAGGAATGGATATAGGAGAGGCCCACCGAGGGTTCGTAAACCGAGTACGACCCCGACAACGTGAATTGCGCGATATCCGGATTGTAGCGCGCGACCAGAACGTCATAATTATTCTGCAGCGCCATCTCAATGGCGTCTTCCAGCGTGATCGGACGAATGGTGATATTCGTGCCCAGAATCGACGTCGGGGGCACGTTATTGCTTGAAGTGGTCACCAAAATTCCGTTAGTGACGTAAGCCCCGGCCACAAAATTCGTCGCCGTTAACGGAATCGAATTCGTTGGCATCCCGGCCGTGGGAGGGATTGCTCCTCCTCTCAGCGTGGGCGGCAACAGCTCATTCTGCTGTGCGAAAAGGCCCGCGGCGGCGGCGAAAGCAAATGCGTAGCGGAACGGGCGCAAAAAATCAGTCCAGTGCAAAAAGTACATTGATCGGGGGAGAGTGCAGAATTTACAAAATCACGTCAAACAATCCTCAATTTCCAATTGATTCAAGAAGCGCGTCATATCACCGGGCAACATTTGGATTGAACTTCTTCCCTATTTATTCGGAGAAAAGAATTCGGCGTCACGCCGCCTCGAGGTCCTCTCGCGGAATCCGGCTGTTAATCCGGGCATTTAGACACGGCTCGGCCTGAGAAAGTTTCATGTCTTCGCCGGAAAAGCGCTTGCTGTGTGACAGGCCGCTC
>DASYTB010000442.1:0-7062 GCA_036002705.1 Verrucomicrobiia bacterium | reverse complement strand
GTTGGCGGTGTCGTGTCGGAAAACGACAACACACTCAACGGATTGAACGCGCCCAACGCCAGGTAATCCAAATACAACCCGTTGCCCGCGCGGTCATACAGGTTCATGTAGGTAAGCCGCCAATCCCCGTTCTCCGTCCCTTTGTAAACCGTGAACGTCGAATCCCATGTCGTGTCCAGATCCCCCGGAACTCCTCCGGTGCACAGAAAATTCCAGCCATACAAATTGAGATATTGTCCGCTCGGGCCGGCGATTTGCACGTAAGTCGAAAAGGAATTCGCCGCAAAATCAATTCCGGAAAGGTCATCCGTGATATGCAGCGACAACGTCACGCTCGCATCGTCCGAGGTGACATCAACCGGATTCGGGCTGAAGGTCGCCGACACCAGTGTGGGCGGAACCGTATCGGTGAATTGAGCCCGCGCCGGTCTTGCGAGCAGACCCAATACCGCGATGCCGAGCCCAGCGCGGTTGACGAGGTAATTTATAAGAGTATTCATAACCAGTCCAATTCCATTACCGAGTGTAATTCGGGCTTTACTGACCCAGATTCATCCTTGCGCTCGCCCGGGGCCGGGGAGCAACCGCGCTCGCTAAACATGAGCGGCGGTCTTTCTCGTCTGATAAGCTTTTATGCCGCCCAGGCAAGCCAGCGCCAGCACCGCAAAAGTCATCGTGGCAGTTTGCTCCGGAACAGCCGCTCCGGCTCTGGACGTGGACCCGCTATCCAGCAGGTTGAAATTATCGTCGTAAACTTCAAATGATTGCTGGCCCAGCCTTTCCGTTCCAGTGTACGTGAACTCAACTCCAAACACGCCGTCTGATCCCCCCGCCGGTATGCTCCCGCCCGACCATTCGGCGAAGCCTCCCAAGTCAACCGCCGAAGGCGCGAACAATGAACCGTTCCAACCTGTCGGCGTGATTGTGCTGTCCAGCGTGTAGTTAAACGCATCCGAGGAAGAAAGACTCGGGAAATAAATCAAAAAGTCCGTGATCGCGCCCGCTATCGTGTCGTTCTCAACGGTGTAAGTGTATTTCCATTGATTGCCACCCAATGAAACTAAATTATAATCGATCGTGGTCGCCTGGAGGGAAGCTCCTGCCCAGACAAGGAGAGCAGAAGACAGAATACTACTGTTCATAATTAGATGTTATTATTTTATTTCAAGCCGTACGACCCGTTCGGTAATGACCGTGCAAAAAGTCGGAGTCGGCAATGCTGGCGCGATCCAGTTTCCCAGCATCTAGCGAATCAGCTTGCAGGCAGTTAAGCCAGCCTAATTCAAAAGTCAATAAGAATGCTTCACCAATTCTTGCGGCCGAATCGCAAAATTTAGGCAGGCGGCGAAAAATCCCTCGAAGACCTGAAAAGGTCGTCGCCGTACAGTTATCGCCACTATTTCTACCGGCGCGAAAACGGCAGGGTGGTTGCGGTGGATCGACCGGGGAATACTACGTTACTACACAACGACCTTGCAACGGCTCCTTTTTGGTTCCGACGCAGCACGCAATCGACTCTCATGTTCGGCAAACCACCTAAGGATCGATTGTGATCGCGGAAGAAACCCAACCGTCGGCCTCATCTGTGACAAATCCTGGTCTCCTGAAGCTCTCGCTTTCTTTGCCGACCTTACTCCTACTCCTACTTTTACTCCTAATCGTAATCCTACTTTTAATCGGCACCTCTCACCCCTCCCACTCCCTCGCTAATCACCGCCCACTCCCCCCTCTATCTCGGCATCGACGTCGGCCGTTCCCAGGACCTCACCGTCATCACCGTCCTCGAAGGATCACGAAATGTTTTACGTCCGCGCCATTCTCCGCCTGCACTACATGCGTCTCCCCGATCAGCAAGCCCTCCTCGAAGTCGTCTGCCGCTCCCCCCTTTTCACCGCCGCCCAAATCGACAGCACCGGCCTCGGCCTCGGCTTTTTCGAATTCGCCCAGCAAAGATTTGACCCAAAAATTCGCGGTCTTAACTTCGCCTCATCCATTCCGATTGGATCGAACTTCCCAATCAGCAATCCGAATTCCGCAATCCACAATGGCAAAGCCCCCCGCCGCCGAAGTCCTCGCCCTTCGCCTCCTCCAAACCTACGTATCCAAAACTGCCTCCGCCACCCCATTGACCGCTCCTCCGCGCGGACCTCCGCCAACCCGAGCGCGTCACCACTCCCGAAGGACGCGTCTCCATCGTTTCCGACCGTGCCGCCGAAGGCCATGCCGACCACTTTTGGCTTCGCCCTCGCCCTCACGCGGCTACCGCGACTCCCCCGATGCCCGTCTGGCACGTGATCAACACAGGTCGCATACGCATCCCACGGCGCAAATTGATATAAATAAAGGCCTTCCCCAAGCTTTGGAAACATCGGTCCAATGCCTCAAATGACATAGTAAAGAAAAAGACCCCTTTCCGCTTGGCCGGAACGCCAAACCGGAGTATGCCGTGGGGAGTTTCCTATGAAAGTCCTTCTTTTTGCGATATTGGCTTCCACTTTGGTGAGCGCCAGCCAGGCGGCCGATGGGAACCGTCTAACCATCCTCGATGACTCGGCAAATATCTACTATCCGAACCAGCATTATCCGAAGCTGACCACACCGCAGTGGATCGGGGAAGACGGGGTGGATGCGGCGCTGGTTCTCGCCATCGATGATATGCGGGAATCGAAAAAGTACGAGGATTTTATCCGACCGATTCTCGAGCGGCTCAAGCAGATCGATGGCAGTAGTGGCAAGGCTCCTCTTAGCATTATGACCTGCAAGATCGATCCGAACGATCCGCTCCTTCAGAAATGGTTGAACGAGGGCGTGACAATTGAAGTTCATACGATTGACCACCCCTGCCCCATCCTGGCGAAAAGCAATTTCGAGGCGGCGAAGAGCACCTACGACCGATGCGTCGATTTGCTGAATGCAGTCCCAAACAATCATCCCGTGGCGTTTCGCACGCCGTGCATGGATGGGATCAACTCGGCGAGTCCGCGGTTGTTTGCGGAAATTCTCAATCGAACCACATCGAATGGAAATTTTCTGACGATCGGCAGTTCGATCGGATGCCTCTTCACGGCGGACGATTCGGAAAATCCCCGCGATCTCGTGCTGGACGCGAACGGCAAGCCGCGCTTTGACAAATATCTGCTGCCGGGCTTTATCAATTACTACAAGAACTATCCCTATCCTTACGCTGTCGGAAATCTCTTTTGGGAGGCCGGTTATGTCTTGCCGGATGATTACGAGGGCTCGCGTCCTAATGGAGACAAGTCGCAGCAGACGATCGATGACATGCTCGCCTCCATCGACATTGTCGTGGCGAAGCGCGGGATTTGGGTGCTGACGTTTCATCCGTACAACTGGATCATGAACACGCAAGTGGTCGAGTTGATCGACAAAACCATCGCGACGCATGGCAAACGCGTGAAGTTCCTGAATTTTCGCGAAGCGCAAGAGCGGCTTGATAAAAACCTTCTGGCGGGACAGCCATTGCGCCGAAAGGATGGAAGCGATAACGGCGTGCGACTCCTCGACGTCAACAACGACGGCTACCTCGATGTCGTGATTGGCAATGAGTCGATGAAGCGCACGCGCCTCTGGCAGCCGAAGGAAGGGCGCTGGAGGGAAACCGATTTTCCCGTGGAGATCACGAGCGGTTCGCGCAGCGGCGAGGCGATCAGCGAGGGAGCGCGTTTCGCCGTTTTGCAGAGCAATGGTTATCCGAGTGTTTTCGTTTCGAACGAGAAGATTTCCGGGCTGTGGAATTTCGACGGCGCGAAGTGGAGTCAAGTGGAGAATGGAACCACTGGATTGCATCTCGAACAGAGCAAAGTTTTCTCGGCCAGGAATGGCAAAGATAACGGCGTGCGCTTTCATGATTTGGATGGAGACGGCATCACCGAGTTGATTCTCTCGAACCCGAGAGAAAATGCGGCCTTCTCCTGGAACGCGGAGAAAAAATCATGGAAGCAGCTAGGGTTTGGTCTGCCCAAAGGCGCGCAGATTGTGGATGAGCTTGGCCGCGATCACGGCGTCCGGTTTCTCGATTTCAATAAAGATGGTTACGATGACGTAATCTACTCGAACGAAATGGAGTACGGGCTGGCGCTTTACGTCCCAAAGGATTTTCTTGGGTTCAAGACGGGCTATTCGCGGGAAATCATCCATGCCGGTCGCGGAGAAAAGCCGGAAATCCCGATGATCACGCGCGGCGCTTCCCTGGATGGGCATCCAGAGAACGGCTCCTTCTTCGCGTTCGACCACATGTGGGTGCAAAACGAGGACACGGACAAGCTGACGAATCTTGTGGAGAAAGTTTCCTTCAAAGATTTACTCGATGGCTTGCAACCGCAGGCGAAAAGCCCGAAGGAATCGCTCGCGGCCATCGAGGTCGCTCCTGAATTTCAAATCGAACTTGTCGCGCACGAGCCCGCGATTCAGGACCCGGTTTATCTTGATTGGAGCGCGGATGGAAAGATGTGGGTGGTGGAAATGCGCGATTATCCGCGCGGGGCGCCTGGAGGAATGGGCGTCATTAAGCGTCTGGAAGATGAGGACGGCGACGGATTTTACGAGAAATCGACGGTTTTTCTTGATCACGTCAATTTTCCGAACGGGCTGATTCCCTGGCGCAAAGGGGTGATCATCAGCGCCGCGCCGGATATTATTTACGCTGAAGATACGGACGGCGACGGTCATGCCGACCATACGGAAGTTCTTTTCACCGGCTTCCGCGAAGGCAATCCGCAACATCGCGTGAACGGGTTCGAGCTTGGGCTCGACGGCTGGCTCTACGGCGCGAACGGCGATAGCGGTGGCGAAATTATTTCAAAGAAAACCGGCAAAAAAGTTTCAATCAGCGGGCGCGATTTCCGTTTTAAGCCGGACACTGGGGAGTTTGAAGCAATTTCGGGCAATGCCCAGTTTGGCCGTCGCCATGATGACTGGGGCAACTGGTTTGGCGGCGCCAATTATACCTGGGGATGGCATTACTACCTCGAGGAGCGCTACCTGAATCGGAACGCCTATCTTGCGGCGGGCAATACGCGTCAACAATACGCGACCGCGCCTAATTCCGGTCGCGTCTTCGCGATCTCGCGAGTGCAGCAGCGGTTTAACGATGTGCGCATGCTCGGGCAGGTCACTTCAGCGTGCAGTTTTATGCCGTATCGTGGTGATCTGTTTCGTGGCGATTTCGCCCAGTCCATCTTCATCAGCGAACCGAGCCACAATCTGATTCATCGCGAAGTACTCGAGCCGGACGGTGTTTCGTTCAAGAGCCATCGCGGTTCGGGCGAGGAAAACCGCGAATTCGTCGCTTCGCGCGATCCATGGTTTCGCCCCACGACAATTAAAACCGGCCCCGACGGCTCGATTTATTTTTGCGATATGTACCGCCTGGTGATCGAGCATCCGGAATGGATTCCGCAGGACGTGCAGGATCGAATGGATTTGCGGGCGGGCGACAAAATGGGGCGGATTTATCGCGTGCATCCGAAAAACAAGCCGCTCCGAAAAATCCCTGATCTCTCGAAATTATCCGGAGCCGAACTCGCGCAAGCCTTGGAAAGCCCGAATGGCTGGCAGCGCGATACCGTTCAGCACCTGCTAATCGAGCGAAACGAGAAGGGCGCAGTTCCTGTTTTGGAACAGCTTGCGCGTCACAGTTCCAGCCCGAAAGTGCGCCTGCAGGCTCTTTATTCTCTCCAGGAGCTGAACAGCCTGAAGCAGGATCTCCTCGCCTCGTCCTTGAGTGATTCACATCCCGCCGTTCGCGAAGGCGCTGTGCGCCTGAGCGAACCTCTATTGGCGGCAGATTCGAAATTGGCTGAACAGGTATTCGCAATGGTAAATGATCCGGATATTCGCGTTCGCTACCAGCTTGCCTTCACGCTCGGCGAATCCAGCGATTCACGCGTCCCGCGCGAATTGGCGTTGCTCGGCGCGAAAAATCCCGACCAAAACGGGTTCGTCACCGCCATTCTCAGCTCGAGCGCGGGTCGGGCGGACGCAGTGCTCGAGCTGTTGCTCGAACAGAACCCCGCCAACGCCGGAAGATTGGTCGGCGAACTGTTTAGGACGGTCGCGCGGTCACAGAGTCACGAAATTCCAAAACTTAGCGCGAAGCTTCTCAATGGAAGCGACCTTCCAGCCTGGAGACTCGAAGCCGCCGGCGCGCTGCTCGGCACCAAGGTCCCCGGTTTGAACTTTGACTCGCCCGAGTGGCGACGCGCTTTCGAGAGCGCGCGCACGCTTGCTAAAAACAATGATGCTCCGGAAACCGATCGCGTCGCCGGAATACAACTGCTGGGTCGCCGGCCAAAAGAGATCTCTGAGGATATCGGCGTTCTTACGGTCCTGCTTGGACCGGATCAGCCACTGTCCATTCAACGGGCCGCTCTCCGCCGCATCGAACAGATCGACGATCCAACCGTAGGTCCCGAATTACTCAAGACCTGGTCGCACGCCGGCGCGCAAACCCGCGCTGGAATCGCCGCGCTTTTGCTTCGGCGCGAAGCCTGGGCCAAGGCCCTGCTCGATCAAGTGGAGGCAGGCACGCTGACCGCCGTTGATCTTGGGCCGACTGTCCAGCAACAGTTCCTCACCCACACCTCCCCGGCGGTTCGCAACCGTGCGAACAAACTGTTCGCCGCCGCTTCGAGTGCTCGAGACGCCGTCGTCCGCGAATACGTGGAGAAAACACGCAATTTAAAAGGCGACGCCGCTCTCGGACGCGCGCTTTTCGAGGCGAACTGCGCCATCTGTCATAAAGCGGGAAATCTCGGCACCGGCGCGGGACCGAATCTCGCAATGCTTTATGATCGCGGCCCGGAGCAAATCCTCACCGCTATTCTCGATCCAAACCGCGCGGTCGAGGACAAATATCGAAACTACGTGGCTGATTTAAAGAATGGCGAACAAGTCTCGGGCTTGCTCGCCAGCGAGAGTGGGAACAGCATCACCATCGTCGGAATCAACGGAATCGAGCAACCGATCATGCGGAATGAAATTCGCAAACTCGAAGCGCAAAACCGCAGCCTCATGCCCGAGGGATTTGAGCAGTTCCTGAAA
>DASYTB010000441.1:0-3621 GCA_036002705.1 Verrucomicrobiia bacterium | reverse complement strand
TTTGCTGAAAAACCCGACGAACACAGTTGTTCTTCTCCAGAAGGCCGAACTGCAGGTTAACCTCGAGCAATTTGATGCCGCCCACCGCACTCTGGATCGATTGCTTTCCGTCACTCCCAGAGATATTCCGGCGCTGCTCTTTCAGGCGTTCAGTTTTATCCAGGAGAAGAAGTTCGACCAGGCGTTGCTGACCGTGGATAAAGTTCTTCGAGAAGATCCCGAGAATTTTCAGGCTTTGACCGCCAAAGGAATCGCCCACATGGAGTTGAAAGACAACGACTCCGCCCGTGCCGCTTTTGACCGCGTCCTCCGCCGCGAGCCGGATAATCCCGTGGCCTTGCGCAACCGGGCGCTTTTGAATGTCCGCACTCAGCGCTGGGGTGAAGCCAAGGATGATTACGAGCACCTTGAAAAACTCACCCCGAGAGCATACGCGGTCATGTATGGCCTTGCGGACGTGGCTTACAATCTAAAGGAATACAAAAAGGCGGCCCGGCTCTACCAGGACTATTTGAAATTCGCGCCCGCCAAAGGCACGCCGGAGTTGGAGGAAGAGAAGACCAAAGTCCGCGCGCGCCTGAAAGAAATCGAAAGCGCGCCGCACCAATGATTCCGGCCACGGTGCCGCGTTCGGTGCCGTTCGTTGTCACGCATGTGATTACGCGGCTGATTGTCGGTGGAGCCCAGGAAAATACCGTTTCGACCGTCCTCGGGCTGCAATCCAGGCCCGAGTTCCGCGCAAATCTTTTGAGCGGTCCGACCACCGGACCCGAAGGCTCAATCGAGAGAACGTTTGATTCAAAGCCGGAACTGTTGCGGATTGTTCCGTCGCTGGTTCGCCCGGTCAGCCCCTTCCGTGATTTCCAGGCCGTATTTGATTTGCGCCGCGAGTTCAGGCGCTCCCAGCCGGCCATCGTCCATACCCACAGTGGCAAGGCTGGGATCATCGGACGCTGGGCCGCGCATCTAGAACGCGTGCCAATCATTGTCCATGGAATTCACGGCCCTTCCTTTGGCCCTTGGCAGGGAGCTGTCAGCAATGCCATCTTTCGAACCGCCGAGCGCCAGACCGGCCCCATCACCACTCATTTTATCGCCGTGGCGAATGCGATGATCGAGCAATACCTCGCCGCCGGAATTGGTTCGTCTGCGAATTACACACGGATCTTCAGCGGATTCGATCTCGCTCCATTTCTCGGCGCCAAAAATGATCCGGACTTCCGTGCTCGTTTGGGGATTGCTGCGGATGATTTGGTCATCGGTAAGATCGCGCGGCTCTTCCAATTGAAAGGCCATGACGACCTTTTCATCATTGCGCCCGATCTCGTCCGCCGGTTTCCGAATGCTCGTTTCCTCCTCGTGGGAGGCGGTGCCTGGGAGGATCGATTCAGGAAATTGGCCGCTTCGCTTGGACTCGAAAGGAATTTTATCTTTACCGGCCTGGTGCCGCCTTCCCAAATTCCCGCTCTGACGGGAATCATGGATTTGTTAGTGCACGTGTCACTGCGGGAAGGCCTGGCCCGCGCTTTGCCTCAGGCGATGGCCGCAGGCAAACCTGTGGTGGCGTATGCCTGTGATGGGGCAGGGGAGGTCTGCCTTGACGGTCAGACCGGATTTCTGGTTCCAGTGCGTGATCGCCAGGCTTTGTTGCGCTCGCTGGTCCGGCTTCTCGGAGATTCTGGCCTCCGTTCTCGCTTTGGCTGGAATGGAAGCGAGTTCGTGCGGGAACGATTCCAGGTCGAGCGGATGGTCGAGGAGACTGGCCAACTCTACCTGAAGTTGTTGCGGGACCATCGCATCCAAACCGCGCCCGGTTCATGAGTTTTCCCTTCAACCTTTATCTCGCAGCCTTCCTCGCCGCTGGCTTTTGCAGCGCGGCTTCATTCCCGCTCTGGAAGCGCTGGTGTGAATGGGCGGACCACATGGATGATCCCGGCCACCGAAAAATCCACGCCGAGCGAACTCCGCTTGCCGGCGGTCCTGCGGTCATGACCGGTTTTTTCCTCCCACTGTTTGTCGGAACCCTCCTCATTCTTTTTTGGCACAGCACCGCTTTGAACACTTCGCTCCGCGAGATTCTTCAATACGGCTTAACCAGGCGCGGCCTCCAACTCGGCGCGATTCTGCTCGGTGCGTTTGCGATGGTCCTGCTCGGTTGGCTGGATGACCATTATGAGCTTCCGGCTTTGCCGAAATTCGCGGGCCAGTGCCTCTGCGCGTTCCTGATCGCCTGGAGCGGCATTCGCATCACCATTTTCATCCCAAGCGAACCAGTCAATTATCTCCTGACTGTTCTCTGGATTCTCACCATCACCAACGCGCTCAACTTTCTTGATAACATGAACGGCCTCTGCACCGGCTTGGGCATTATCGCCTCGTGGGCCTGTGCCTGGAGCGCCGCGATTCACGGCCAGTACCTCGTCGCTCTGCTCGGATTCCTGATTTGCGGTGCTCTCCTCGGTTTTTTCCCTTTTAACTTTCCCCGCGCTCAAGCGTTTCTTGGCGACGCGGGAAGCCACCTGGTTGGATTTCTGGTCGCGGTTCTGGCGATCCTGCCCAACTTTTATTCCCGGCAGAGCCCGCATCCCTTCGCCGTCCTGAGCCCTGTGCTTATCCTTGCCGTTCCGCTTTTCGACTTGGTCTCCGTCGTGATCATCCGCTGGCGCGCCGGCAAACCGGTTTACGCGGGCGACACGAATCATATCTCCCACCGCCTTACGCGCCTCGGCTTCAGCCGCAGCCACGCCGTTCTTTTTATCCTTCTGGCGCACGCCGCTTTCAGTGCAATGGCTCTCTTCCTGTTGTCCCGAGGTTAGTTGCTGAAAGACGTCGCGGTCCTTGTTTTGCCTCGCGCGCGTGCTAGCTTAGGCGCGGTTCAGAAGGACGGAGAATCGCTCTCGGTTTCGGCCGGGGGAGGAAAGTCCGAACACCAAAGGGCGCGGCGCCATGTAATCTTGCGACATTTCGTCCGGGAGTACACGTGGGCGGTACGTTTCAAAACGTGCTGACGGACAGTGCCACAGAAAACAAACCGCCAGGCTGGCAACAGCCGGGCAAGGGTGAAAAGGTGGTGTAAGAGACCACCGCTGCGCGAGCAATCGCTCAGGCACGGAAAACCCCGCCGGGTGCAAGGCCAAATAGGAGACTCCGAAGCGGCCCGCTTCGCGGTTCAGAAATGAGCCAGAGTCTCGGGTATGGGCCGCTCAGATAAATGATTCTCTCCGCTCGCTTCCGCGGACGAAGACAGAATTCGGCTTACAGTCCTTCTGAACCCGCCGTTTTTTTGATGCACCTCAGCACATTGAGGATACCGCCTTAAAAGCTTAATCTTTGGCTCATTCGGATCGGTTGGATCGTAGCGCTTGTCGATCCGCATCGCGAGCCCGTAGCCGATAATCACCAACAGGACACCTCCGAGAAAAGCGATGCTTCCAGTGAACAGAAGGAAACTCAACCGTTCCAACGCGACCTGTTTCTTAACAATCATCCACCCCGCAAATAACATCAAGGCACCATTCAGGCACGCCGCCACCCAAACAGGGCGATAACACATCCACCCGGAGTTGATTTAGTTGGCAGCATCTTCACGGCACCTTACCACGGTTCGATTCAACGGTCGCA
>DASYTB010000440.1:0-1585 GCA_036002705.1 Verrucomicrobiia bacterium | reverse complement strand
GCTCAACCGCCTCCAGGACATTCTCGCGGGCGGTGGGGTTTTCCGCGCCACGGCTTTTCTCAGCCTCTTCTATTCTGCGGTGTTGTTCACCGAAGGGATCGGCGTGTATCTGCAAAAACGGTGGGCCGAACTTCTCATGGTCTTCGCCACCGGGGCATTAATTCCGCTTGAGCTGCGCCACATTTTTCATCGTCCGAGCATTGGCGCTGGCATTCTTCTCGCCGCCAACTGTTTCATTGTCTGGTTTCTTTATCGGGTATTGAAACGTCAGCCGGCACGGGCTCCGACCCGGCCCCGAGAAGTTGTGGCTGAGACCCACTGAGCGGCCGGATGTCAATTTGTGCGAGCGCCTTCTTGGTGCGCTCCATTGGCAAACCAATCACGTTCGTCACCGACCCGTTGACCGCTGCAATAATACTTCCACCCGCACCCTGCGCGCCGTAAGCACCGGCCTTATCGATTGGATTCACCACCTTGAAATACTTGGTGATAGCGCTCTCAGTAAGCTTGCGAAAACGGACCTGCGAAATTTCGGCGAAACTAATTCTTTCTCGGGGACAGACGATGCAAACCGCCGTGCAGACGTCGTGCGTTCGTCCACTCAATCGCCGAAGAATCATTCGCGCATGATTTAAGTCACGGGGCTTGCCAATGATCTCTCCCTCCATCGCGACGAGCGTATCAGCCGCGAGCACTACTCTACCCGGGTTAATGCGGGCTACAGCCATTGCCTTGCGCGTCGCGTTTGCGATTGTCAGCTCGCGCAAGGACAGCTGCGCATCCGCCAATTCGCCGCCAGCCGGCACAACCACCTCGAACTCATAGCCTGCCTCCGCCAGGAGCGCGCGACGGCGCGGCGAGTTCGACGCGAGAATAAACGGCGCCGGCACGCAGGCGCCCTCTTTATGGAGTGACGGACGGCGCCGGGACCATTGGCGGCGATCCGGGCACTCTTGAATCGGCCGGATTCTCCGGGACCTTCTTCCCACCGAAAAGGTCCGGCATTTTCATGTCTGTATAATTCGCCGGAACGTCAAACACGCTGTTGGGAATAGGATCGCGTTTTGCCGAAATAAGGGTAATGATGACATGGCCCCTCGCTGTATCCATCTCTATTTTGACCGGAACCCCGGGCAGGTCCCGGAAATCGGGGATGTTTGTACCAGAGTTTGAGAAGGCTGACGGCTGCGCCGCTTTCATTTCTTGAATGATTGCGGGGCCATCAGGATAGTTCATGGCGATATAATAAGTCGCCTTACCAACTGAGGTGTCCGCGGTGAAAACCTCCGTTGGCGTTCCGTTTACTGTTTCTTTGCGGCCGAGCGCCGTCAGTTTCGCCTTTTGCTCAGCGGGGGTAGCAGCGGTGAATTTCTTAACCGTTTCCGCGGCCGCTTTCATCTTGTCGCCGGAGATTCGCATCGCTTTCTTTTCCGCATGAATCAGGGTGACGGTATCGCCTGTTTTGGCGTCGAGGATCATCGACATTTGTGGGGCAGGATCCACCCGTACTTTGTCGCCTTTGAATTTGATCGTCATTTCACCTGGCGTTCCAGCCATGTCCACCTTCTGAACGAGAGTAAGATCC
>DASYTB010000439.1:0-7451 GCA_036002705.1 Verrucomicrobiia bacterium | reverse complement strand
GATGATCGCGCTGGGTAGCGCCCTGGAACGGCGGGGGCACAGGATCGCATTCGTTTCGCCGCTCGATGCGGAAGCGAAGGTGCGGAGGGCGGCGTTCGAATTCATTCCAGTGGCGGCTCAGGAATTTCCACAGGGCGAATGGGAACGAACTACCTCTCAAATGGGTGAACTGACTGGCTTTAAAGCGAGCCGGTTTGCCGGGAAATGGCTGGCGCGGTTCGTCCGCGGCATTCTCCGCGATTTCCCGACAATCGCGGATCGGGAACAATTCGATGGAATCGTGATGGATCAGGTCAGTCTCGGGACCGAAAGCGTTTGCGCGGCGATGAGAGCTCCGCTGGCGGTCGCATGCTGCGCGCTCATGTTCCACATTGAGTCGAGCGTCCCGGCCTGCAATTACTCCTGGTCGTGCGGCAGTTCGCTGGGATCTCGATTGCGGAACACCCTCGGCCAACTCGTCGTGAACTCCACCGGACTGCCGGTGGCTTTAAAACTCGCGCCGTATCGGTTTCGACACAAGCTGTCGCCGATGGGCTTCTATTTCATCAATGAGCTCGCTCCGAGCTTGGTTCAAGTCTCACAGCAGCCAGCGTTTTTCGATTTCCCGCGCAGGCGCCTGCCCGACCATTTCCATTACACCGGTCCCTGGCTGGAGAGAGCGCGCTCTCATTCAGATTTTCCATGGGAACGGTTGGATGGCCGCCCGATCATCTATGCTTCGTTAGGAACACTGCAGAATCGGCTCGAACACGCGTTTCGGATCATCGCCGAAGCCTGTGCCGGACTGAAGGCGCAACTGGTGTTGGCCCTCGGAAACGAACGCGCTTCTCCGCCAACGAATCTTCCGGGTAATCCTGTTGTTGTGGGCTATGCTCCGCAGCAGGAGTTGATTCGGCGCGCCACGCTCGTGATTGCGCATGGCGGCTTGAATACCACGCTCGAAACACTGAGTAGGGGCGTTCCACTCATTGCGATACCGATCACCAACGATCAACCGGGAGTGGCCGCGCGCATAAAATATCTCGGAGTTGGAGAGTTCATTCCGATCAAAACGCTGACGACCGAGAAATTGCGAGCCGCGGTCGTGCGCTTGCTTTCGGTGCCTGAGTACCGCGAACGGGCAAAACGGTGCGGTGAGGAAATCCAGCGAGAAAACGGGGCAGACCACGCCGCCGGGTTAATCGAGACGGCGTTCAGCCGACGCCAGCGTGTTACTCGGCAAACGCCGTGCGCGACCGAGTCGGAACACGCCTCGGCACTTCACCCCTATTCACACCATTGAGGGCCGCGAAATCCCAATATTCCAAGACGGCGCCGCCCAGATATTGGCGGCGGGACCTCGCTTTTGTGCTCATTCGAGAGCGGGAGATTCAACGGCGCCTTTCGGAACTGGCGGCGCGAATCCGACGTGATTATCGAAACCGTGAGCTCGTGATCGTTGCGCTGCTCAATGGAACTATTATGTTTCTTGCCGACTTGATTCGGAGGCTGGAGATGCCCGTGCGCCTGGATTTTATAGGCGTTTCCAGCTACGGCTTCGGCACGGAGTCGGGCCAGCTTGTCATCACCAAAGAGCTTAGGTTGGATGTGCGCGGAAGGGATGTGCTGCTGCTTGATGATATTCTGGACACGGGGCGAACGCTCAAGCATGTGCAGTCAAAACTAAAAAAAATGAAACCGCAAAGCATGAAGTTGTGTGTGTTGCTCAATAAAAAATCGCGGCGAGTCGAAAAGATCGAAGCGGATTACGTCGGTTTCGAAATCCCGGATTATTTCGTGGTTGGCTATGGGCTGGATTATGCGGAGCGCTACCGCAATTTGCCATTTGTCGCCGTGCTGCAGGAACACATCTATTCGCACCCGAAATGAGCATCACGGTTCTGTTCCATTCCTATTTTCGCGACCTGACAGGATGTTCGGAAATTCGCGAGGAGGTGCCGGCTGGCAGTACGATTGGGAAATTGCGGGCGACGCTCGAGAAAAAATTTCCCAAGCTCAGACTGATGCAGCGATCAACGCTCATCGCTGTCGGCGTGGAGTACCAATCGGGTGATTACAAACTAAAGGAGGGCGACGAAGTCTCGTTGTTTCCGCCGGTCCAGGGAGGTTGAGGTGAAGCGATGGTTGCGAATCCAAACTGAGCCAATCGACGAGGGAGCCTTGCTCCCGGCACGGAGTATTTCGCGGGGGATTGGCGCGGTGATTTACTTTCTGGGCGTGGTGCGCGAACAGGAGGCTGAGAAGACGATTACTGCCCTGGAGTACGAAGCTTTCGAAAAAATGGCCGTGCACCAGTTTGAAAAAATCTTTGAGCTCATCGCGGCGAAGTGGCCGATTGAAAGTGTCCGCGTAGTGCATCGAATTGGCGCCGTCCGGGTAAACGAACCATCGCTTTGGGTGGAAGTAACCGCGCCACATCGAGGCGAGGCGTTTGCGGCTTGCCAGTTCCTGATTGATGAAATGAAAAAGGTCGTTCCCATCTGGAAACGACCTGTCGCGTAGTCGCTGAGATCAGGATTATGGCCGATGGCCAATGACAGGTTCCGTTGGTGTCGAAACCTGCGGCACCGGGGCTGGCGTTGGAGTCGTGACGACCACCGGAGTTTGATTGAGCGCCGACATCTGCGCGATAACGTTCTGGCTCACGCCGCGATCGAGAAGATATCGCTGCTGATCTGAGGTGAGATCGAAGACCTGATTCGTGGCGCGGAGTCGCTGCAGCATTTGGTCATCCGTCAAACCCGCTTGCCGCATAGCCACAACTTCATCCAGGGTTACGAAACCGTCATTGTTAAGATCAGCCGTCGCCGCGGCCCGAGCCTGGTCCGGCGTGGCTGGACTCTCCTGGGAGCGGCGCGCCGCTTCGTCGGCGCCCGACTTGTCCTTGGCAAAAATCTTGTCTTTATTTGCTCCCACGACATAACCGCCCGCCGCTCCGACAGCGCCGCCGATAATGGCACCGAGCGCGTGATTGTGCGACACAGCCGCGCCGACCGCAGCGCCGGACGCGCCTCCGATAACGGCGCCTTGTTGCTGATTATTGCCGGGTAAATTACTACATCCCGCGAGCGCCAGGGCCGAGGCACCGACCACTCCCAATTGAAATCGCTTCAACGAATTTCCTCGCATATTTTCCTCCTTCAGAAAGCTGAATCAGAAACGCGAGGATTCAATGAGGCGTTGTCACGGAGCGCTTTATCGGGTGAAAACCTGTCCGGCCTGGATCGGGTGGCCCGCGAGAAACTCCCGCGCGTTCATGCGCTTGCCACCTTCGGGTTGAAGCTTTTTAATTAGAAGCGCCTTCACTCCGCAAGTCACCGCGAAATCCGAGCCGTGCGCCCGCAGCACAACACCCGGCGGCCCCGACTCCCAGACAATTTCCGCTTCCCAGATTTTTAGCATTCGCCGCGTGCCAGCGCTTTCAAGAAAGGTGAACGCACTCGGCCAGGGCGTGAACGCCCGGATCATTCGCTCGATCTTCTCAGCGGGCTCGTTCCAATCGATATTGCCGTCGTTTTTTTCGATTTTGCGCGCATAGCTCACCTCGTGGGGCTGCGAAACCGGGGCAATTTTTCCGGCCACGTAATTGGGAATCGTCTCGATCAACAATTCCGCTCCAATTCGCGCCAGCCGATCGTGAAGAATTTGCGACGTATCGGACGGGACAATTTGAGTGTTTCGTTGGTTCAGAGTCGGTCCGGTGTCGAGTCCGGCATCCATTTTCATAATAGTTACGCCGGTTTCGGCGTCTCCATTGAGGATCGCCCATTGGATCGGCGCGGCCCCGCGGTACTTGGGAAGGAGCGAGGTGTGCACGTTCAGGCAGCCGTACCCCGGGATATCCAGCAGAGTTTGCGGAAGAATCTGGCCATAGGCAACGACGACCATCAGATCGGGGCCTAAAGCGCGAAGCTCGGCGAGAAATCCTTCGTCGCGAGCGCGTTTCGGCTGCAGGATTGGAATCGCCAGGCGTAGCGCCAGTTTCTTGACCGCCGACGGCTGCACTTCCATTTTCCGGCCGCGGCGTTTGTCCGGTTGCGTGACAAGAGCCACGACCTGGAATTCGGGGACGCGCGCCAGTGCCTCGAGACTAGCGCAGGCCAGTTCCGCTGTTCCAAAAAATATGATTCGTAGTGGCACCTCCAGAACCTCTGCCCCTTTTGCAAAGGCCGCGAAAGAAGAACTTCACGCCAATTCAAGCGCCGCGATTCGACGCAAAATATCCCGCAGCACGTTAATGGGAGTTTGGGTGGAATCAATCGTGTGCACCAGGTTCGCGCCGTAGAAATCGAGAACCGGCTTGGTCTCGTGGTCGTACGTTTCGAGGCGAGTTCGAATGACGGACAGGTTCGCATCGTCCAGGCGGTTCTCGCGGAGGGCGCGGCGCTGCAGCCGTTCGACCAATTTATTGAAATCACTGCAGGTCAGGAAAAAAACCGCCCGAACATCGAGCGCTTCCTGGAGCATTTGGGCCTGATTCACATTGCGCGGGATGCCGTCCAAAACGAGCGTGTCTTTGTCCGGATTGAAATGACCGAGAGATTGGCTGCCGCCGATGGACTGTTTCCAGAGGCGAATCGTGGCCTGGTCCGGAACCAGTTCGCCGCGGCTGGAATATTCGACGAAAGTTCGCCCCAGTTCGTTATCAATCCGCAAATTACGGAAAACATCGCCGCAAGCGCAGTGAAAGAAATTTGGGATAGTGCCCAGGATTTTGCCTTGCGTCCCCTTGCCGGCACCGGGCGCTCCAAACAATAAAACAGTTTTGTACTTCATTCGGCTTTCACGAACGATCAACAACTTTCCACCGGTTTCGGGTTACTTGGCCCCTTTGGGACGAATCAGGACTTCGGTTATTTCGCCGAAAGGCACACTCGCTTCCGCCCCGCCGCGCTGCAACTGAAAATGCACCTCGCTCCCGGAAATGCGACTGATTCGCGTGCCAATAAATTCCTGTTTCGCTGTTTTTATGACAATGACGAGGTCCTTTTCCGGTTCAACGGGAATCACCCGGAAAAAGCCGGTGAACTTTGATTCGAAGAATTTGCGGTCAAAGGTGGTATTCGCCCGCGTATAAACCTGGTTGTACGCCGCGTTCCCGCCGCCCTTCCCTCCGTGGCCCGCGGACGCCAGCCCGAGCGAACTCACCGCCATTCCAGAGGGAAGCGCCTGCTGCATGGGATTGACTCCCTCGGTGGCCGCTGGTTCCGGCGCCGCGGCCGCACCGTCGGGTCGAGTAACTGCGTGCCCAGGCAAGGCGAGAAAAATCGACGGGCCGACTATGGGCGCGATGGCGGATACTCCCACCACCAGCGGAACGGGGCGACCGCGGAAGCGCGCGATTTGAACTCCCGCATAAAGATTGGCGAGATAAAGCGCGCCGAGCAGCGTAAATCCCAGCGGATTGGCCATCGCCGCGAAAAATCCGATTTTGCCCTCGACCACCGGAACCCGCGGCGGCTCGGCAACCTTGATATCCTTCTTCTTTTGCTTTTCCTTTTCTTTAATTTCGAGGGGAATGTCGATGTAAGGTTCGACAAACTCTTTCGCCTGCGTATTTTGCATCAACTCCTTCAGAGTTTCCTGCGTGAACTTCCCCCATGGAGTCCGCGGTGAAAAGCCGCCAATATCCAGTCGCACCACCAATCCGTCATCGCTGAAGGACGCCGCCTCGCCCTTTAGGACATCGCCATTGGTCAGCCGATACTCCCCGGCGGCGACCGGAAACAGACCCAATAAGAAAAATAACAGCGCAACACCAAACCGAAACATGATGGGCCTTTGATTAGCAAACGACGTGCCTGATTGGAAGGAAATTTCTGGTAGCGCTTAGGCTCGAGGCGCATGACAAAGTTCTTCCAGCCTTTTTCCTCGCTGCGAAGAGCGCTTTCGAGCAAAGCCGGGGCCGTTGCTTAGGGCGACGCGAAATATGTGGACGTGAAATTGGCGAAAGATGCGCAACGATGGGGCTTTTGAAGCGAAATGGCGTGAAATATCGCGGTTGGGTCCGACGTCGAGGGAGCAAAAAGTACTCGGAAAGTGGACGGAAGGTCGCCAGGCGAACGAAAGAAGCGCGAAGTTGTTTTACGGGGAAGGATTCGCTCCAAGGGAACTGAAATGCGGTAGATGAAATTGGTGAAATTCGCGAAATCACGGGCTGTTTAGAATGAAATGAGGTGAAATATTGCGCTTGGCGGTTTGGCGGCTCTTGAGTGGAGCGGCTTTTCAGATTCGCTGCTGGTTCGGCACGTGGCGCGACATGGTTTGTCGCATTCACGAAGTGAATGAAGTAGAGTTGAGAAGGTTGTCAATATCAGAGGCTGGAAAGTGACATTTGAGGGTCGAGAATCTTTGTTCCCTCGTTCTGTGTTTAGCTTCCCATTGTCAGTGAACTTGCATAACGCTTTCCCGCCTCGATTTCAACGAGGGGGAATCTGGCGCGCGGTGATGCGCCTTTCGATGCGAGCAATTTCTTTTTTGAGCTGAGCCGTGACG
Source organism: Verrucomicrobiia bacterium (assembly GCA_036002705.1). Lineage (GTDB taxonomy): Bacteria > Verrucomicrobiota > Verrucomicrobiia > Limisphaerales > SXQI01 > DASVNK01. The sequence continues at coordinate 956 of DASYTB010000439.1, read as the reverse complement.
CGATGTTTGGTTAGATAAACACGAGCGGCGCTGATTCGGAGGGTGCGGGCCACGTCTGCTGGGCGCCAGCCTTTTGTGACGTTCAGATCAAAGATTTGGAAATCCCGCTCGGAAATGCGCTCGCGCAACCGGTCGAGAGCCCGGTCCAGCAGATTCTTTCCCAGGCGCTGTCCCATTCGCCGCCAAAGCCAGGAAGGTTTGGGTCGGGCGAGCCTTCGATAGTGGCGGTGCGATCGTCGAAATTGTTTTGTTCCTGGCATTTTTGGGAGGCAACCAAATCACGGCGGCGCAACTGGTCCTTGATTCGCCAGGAGGTGAGATTGAGGAGCCAGGTTTTGAAGCGGCAAACCTTTGGGTTGTAGGTATATTCGGGCAGACCACGCGCTGGCATTTTACCGAATTGCAAGTAACCAGTGACTACCTGAGCGCCGGAATTAAGTCTCCCCGGAGCACCAGCACACTCACCCTCGTTCGACTTTTTTCCAGTAATTGTTTGCCTATTTTGTGCAGATGGTGGGCCAGTTCGCCAGCCATTGTACGGGGTCCATTCGCATCCCGCGCGTCAACTGGATGAGTTTCGCGCGTTTGGCTTCCGCAAAGTAATCGGCTGGCTCCACCTCGGCAACATGCCCCAATCAACCGGTGCGTCGAGCGATGCAATTCATGGCGAGCGATGTGATCCGACGATATCGTCGAGAGCGAATGCGCCCTTTCCCTCCGAGGACAGCAAGGAAAATCTGAACTCCGTCAGCCAATTTCAGATGCATTTGCCCGCATTTGGCGCATCTCGTTTAGCGTGGATCTCTAACTCATCCTCACTGGGTTCTTAACAGATGAAAAATATAGTCGTACTGCAGGACAATCCAGTTGTAGGTCGCAAGCCGATCAGCCATTGGCAATGTCTCCCTCACATTGCGGGTGAGGTTCACCATCGCCTGATACCACGCCTCTGCCCA
>DASYTB010000438.1:0-9843 GCA_036002705.1 Verrucomicrobiia bacterium | reverse complement strand
CGCATCCGAAACAGGTAAATCGTTGTCTTGCGTGGCAGGCTCAGTTCGCTAAACTGCGCCTCGTGCCGGAGAAAGACGCCGAGAAGTCACACGTTCCACGCGCGCTGAAAGTCAGCGGGGGGCCGGAGAAAACTCTGATTGAGACCAGTTTGCAGAAACGCGATTCGGTCGTGATCGGACGCGGGACGGATTGCGATGTGGTGATCCAGGATTTGAAGGCCTCACGCCGGCATTGCCAGCTTACCCGGAATCCGGACGGCTTTCTTCTCGAAGACCTGGGCTCGCGCAATGGCACCCTCGTCAACGGAAATAGAATCGCCACTCCGATACTGCTGAAGGCCGGCCAAACTTTCCAGATTGGCGATACCATGTTCTACATGGCCTGATGTTCCTGCTGATCACGCCGGCCTCATATGGTTCAAGGGTCGCAACCACCAGAGAATGGCGACGGAGGTACTGTCGAGTCCGCCATCGATCCAAAGGAGAACATAGTCCAACCGGCTCCTCCCATGGATCAACCGTCCGCCCTGAGAGTGATTGCCGTTTATCTTCTGATTGTTTTCATCGCCGGGGCGTTCCTGGCCCCGCGCCTGCACTCAAGCATTCAATTCGTGGCGGAACCGCATTTGCGCGCCCGGAGGATGCTCGGCCCTATTTATGAGCACCTCCGGAGTTTCTCTGAAACTCTGGCGCGCGAGCCATTTTACCGGTTTGTCAACCGCTGCCTGCTGATCGTGGCGATTGTCGGGCTGCCGCACTTTTTCAAATCTTTGCGCATGAGGTCGGTCTCCGCCGTCGGCCTGAAAGGCGATCCCCGGCATTGGGGTGAAATGTTACAGGGCCTGTGTTGGGGATTCGCGGCCCTCGCCCTCGCGGCCGCGATGACGGTGAGTTTCCACGCGCGAGTATTTAATTTTACCCATTCTCCCACGGAATGGGGCAAACACATCCAGGGAGCAGCGGCGGCGGCGGCGGTGGTGGCTATCATCGAAGAGATTTTGTTTCGAGGAGCATTGTTCGGGGCACTTCGCCGGGATCACGGGTTTCGGACGGCGGCCCTGGTCAGCAGTTCGATTTACGCGGTGCTCCATTTTTTTGAACAACCCCCCGATCCCGCCCAGATTCATTGGTATTCCGGGCTGGTCGTTCTCGGGCAAATGCTCCGAGGCTTTACCGAGCTGCAAACGCTTATTCCGGGTTTCTTTAACCTGTTGCTGATCGGATTGCTCCTTTGCCTTGCCTACGAGAGAACAGGAGCGCTTCTCTTTTCCATCGGTCTGCACGCCGGTTTCGTTTTTTGGGTAAAACTTTTTGGGTTCATGACTCTCGACATTTCGGGTGCAAACTCCTGGATTTTCGGAAGCAACAGATTGGTGGACGGCTGGAGCACCGCGCTTTTGCTTATTCCCATGCTCCTGCTCTTTAGGCAGATCCTGCCGAAAAAGAAAACCGATGACCAATAGCTCCAGCAGTTTTCCAGCTCTGGCCGGCGTCTTCGACCGATTCGCGGCGTTCTTTTACCCTGAGATTTGCCAGATTTGCAAAAATGAACCAGCGCGCGCGAATGAAGGATTCGTCGGCGCGCAATGCTGGACAAAGCCGGACGGCGTGCAATTCGTCACCGAACCGTTCTGCCGTTGTTGTGGTTTGCCGTTTGACGGTGACATCGGCATGGCGTTCGAATGCGGCAACTGCCGCGAGCAACAGTTGCATTTCCGCTCTGCTCGGGCCGCCGTTAAACTCACCGGCCTGGTGCAGGACGTTATTCACCGCTACAAATACAATCAGGCAAATTGGTTTGAACCATTTCTGGCGGATCTTCTGATTCGCCAGGCCAGGCCAAAACTTAAAACCGAGGATTGGGATTTCATTGCGCCGATTCCGCTTCATTGGCTGAAGCTGCGCGAACGTTCCTTCAACCAATCTCATCGCATGGCCAAGATGCTAAGCAAAGCGATCGGCATTCCGGTGAACACGCGCCTTCTCCGGCGTAAAGAGCCGACGCCAACGCAGACGCGCCTCACACGCGCCCAACGCGCCGAGAACGTAAAACGCGCCTTCGCTTTTCGTGGCCGAAAACCGCTCGAAGGCGACCGAATCGTGCTCGTGGACGATGTTTTAACGACCGGCGCGACGGCCAACGCCTGCGCTAAGCTGTTGATGCAGAATGGCGCTTCGGTGGTTGATGTTTGGACAGTTGCCCGTGGAATGCTTCAGTAGTACAATGCGGTTCACCAAATGGAAACGCAGGAGGGGCGCTCTGGAATCGCTGGGTTCTGCCGCTTTCCAGGTTAGATCGGGAAATAACTCCGCATTTTGAATAAAATGGCCACGAGCTCTTTCACGAAAAAATCGCTGGGCTTGGACAGTGTCGAGCCGGCAGTCACTCCCCCTCCCCCCAATACCGGCACGAGTTTTCTGAAAAAACCGAAACTCTCCTCCTCGAAATCAAAAAAGAAAGAGATTCCGGAGGGGCTTTGGGTCAAGTGCCCAAAGTGCTCGACCATGCTCTACGACAAGGAGCTGGATGAGAACTTGAAAGTCTGCCAGCACTGCCAGCACCATTTTCCGATTGGCGCGCGCGAACGCATTCATTCCATGGTCGAGACCTGTTCCTTCCAGGAAATGGATGCGGAGCTTTCGAGCATCGATCTTCTGAGCTTCCCATCCTACCCAGAGAAGATTAGCGCTTATCAAAAATCCACCGGCTTCAAAGACGCCGTCATCACTGGCATCGGGAAGATTGGTCCGCACAAAACGGCCCTGGGCGTGATGGACTTCAGCTTTCTGGGCGGCTCGATGGGCACGGTCGTTGGCGAAAAACTCACCCGTCTCATCGAAGCAGGGACATCGAAAGGCCTGCCCGTCATCATCATCTCCACCAGCGGAGGAGCGCGAATGTATGAAGGCATGTTCAGCCTCATGCAGATGGCCAAGACCTGCGGCGCCCTGGCCTATCACGGCCAAAACAAACTGCCTTACATCAGCATTCTGACTCATCCCACTTACGCCGGCGTGATGGCGAGCTTCGCCAGCGTCGGCGATTTGATCCTCGCCGAACCGGGCGCGATGATCGGTTTCGCCGGCCCGCGCGTGATCAAGGACACCACGCAATCCGAACTCCCGGCAGGCTTTCAAACCGCCGAGTTCCTTCTCGACCACGGCCTGATCGATTCGATCGTTCCGCGTCGTGAAATGAAGGAACGACTGATTTATTACCTGGATTTCTTCCTCCACAGCCAAAAGCAAATGGCCGCCCTCGGATAGTATCAAACTCGTGTCCGACTGGCGCCCATCACCCCAAGCCGAAGAACTCGTCGCCCGCGTCACCGAGCTGGCGGCGCCCGCGCCCACCGTCGTGAATCTGATCGGATTACTCAACCGGCCAGACGTGGATCAGGCTGCCGTGGAACAGGCGGTCGAGCACGACCCCGCTCTGAGCGCGAAGCTGCTCGCCCTGGCGAACTCTGCCTATTTCGGACTCCAGCGTCCGGTCGCGTCTTTGCCAGAAGTGCTTTTTTACCTCGGCCACGCTGAGGTCTATCGCCTGGCCATCGCGGTGAGCCTCAGCGGCATCTTAAACCGAAAAGCGTCCGCTTACGCCATGGATGAAGGAGAATTGTGGCGGCACTCGCTCCTCACTGCGAAAGTTGCTGAGTTGCTGGCGGATGCCGTGGAATCAGCTCAACTGGACGAATCCACGGCTTACACCGCCGGTCTCCTGCACGATCTCGGAAAAATCATTTTCAACCAGGTGCTGCCCATTGAAACGCAGGAGGCGCTGAATCGCGCAATTGAAAAAGGCTCGTCCTCCGTGGTCGCGGAGCGACAACTTTTGGGAACCGATCACGCGGAGGCCGGCGCTTGTTTGCTGCGGCAATGGAACTTTCCCGGGCCAGTTGTTGAAGCCATTGCCTCTCACGAGCGGCTGCGCCCCGGTGCCTCCTTTGATCTGGCGGCTCTTGTTTACTTCGCTAACGGCATCGCCCACCGGGCGCAAAAGTGCTCCGAAGCGGAAGCGAAAGCGTTGGGGAGTCAGGCCGAAGAGCTCGGCTTGCAGCGGGATTTAATCGAACACTCGATCACGCGTGCCGCTGAATTGCAACCCCTGCTTGAAGGCCTTCACGCCCTTTGAGAACTCACTATCACCCGCTCCACTTCGGCAACGGGAGTCCCTTCGTCTTTGAGAATCCTCAATGGGATAGTCCGAATCGCGCGGGTCGGTAGGGCGTTTTGGCACGATTGTAACAAATTTGGCTGTTGCTTCAGGTGTTAAGATTATGTAGGAATACGTATATCGGAATCGGGCATGTCCCGATTTGGGCCCGGAAATTGGAGGTTATGTCTGCCTGCTTGCAACATCCGCGCGGCTGGCCCTTTGTGTGGGTCTGGACTCGCCTGCTTGCGGCTGTTGCAAGTGTTCTCCTTGCCGGATCAACGGCTGTCACTCCAAGTGCTGCTCAGGCAAAACGAGTTTTAGTGGTCCATTCCTTTGGAATGGCGTCACCGCCGTTTACGACGCACGCCATCGCTTTCGAAACGGAGTTGATGGAGAAGGCGGAGGAACCCATCGATCTCGATGAGGTCTTTCTCGACGTGGCGCGCTATCCAATGCTCGACATGGAAGAAGCGCTGGTTGAGTTCATTCGCAAACGGCAGTCCAAATGGCAGCCGGACCTGGTGGTGCCAATCGGCTCGCCCGCGGGGGTTTTCGTGGCACAGTATCGGGACCGGCTTTTCCCAAAAGAGACGCCCGTCATTTACACCGGGATGGGTAAGCGTCGGCTGCCAGAGGGCGCGTTGGAGCAAAACGCCGCCTTCGTTGGAGATTCAGTCGATTTCCAGGACTGGTTCAGGGATATTCTTCACCTTGCGCCCGAAACCACCGAGGTTGCGGTCGTCCTGGGCGCTTCGCCGCTCGAACGTTACTGGACGGACGTAATTCAGCAGGACTGCCGACCGTTCACCAATCGTGTCCATTTCACCTGGTTCAATGATCTTTCGTTTGACCAGATGCTCCATCGTGCGGCCAGGATGCCGCCGAATTCTTTCATTTTGCTCGTGTTGCTGATGCGGGACGCCAGCGGAGTGAGCCATAATGCGGACGAGGCGCTAAAACGCCTGCATGACGTGGCGAATGCGCCCATTAACAGCCTTTTTGAACATCATCTAGGCTTGGGGATCGTCGGTGGCAGGCTTTATCCGGCTGGTTTGGAAGGGGTGGAATCTGCCCGCATTGCTGTCCGGGTTCTGCAGGGCGAGGCCGCGACCAATTTTCCGCCAAAGATCATCGGGACCCTTCCGCCAACTTACGATTGGAGGGAGTTGCGGCGTTGGAACATCAGTGAGGAACAGCTTCCATCAGGCAGTCGGGTGCTTTTCCGGCAACCGACCGTTTGGGATCGTTACAAAGGACGGATTATCGCGATTTTCTCGGTCTGCGCGATTGAGGCAGTGCTGATCCTTCTGTTGCTGGCCAACCTCGTTGAGCGGCGCCGGGCGGAGCGTTCCCTTTCCGAAACGGCAGAGCGGTTCCGCAGTGCGGCGAATGCGGCGCCGGTGATGGTCTGGACGGCAGGCACCGATAAGCTCTGCACATTTGTCAACAAACGGTGGCTGGAATTCACCGGCCGCTCCCCGGAACAGGAATTGGGCAATGGCTGGGCGGAGGTCCTGCACCCCGAAGATTCGAGTCCCTCCGTGAAAACATATGAGCAGGCCTTCGATGCCCGGCAGGAGTTCGCCATGGAATACCGGCTGCGCAAACACGATGGCAGCTATGCGTGGGTTCTCGCCCGCGGCGTGCCGCGTTTTGCGGAGAGCGGGGAGTTTCTCGGCTATATCGGAACGGCCTCGGACATTACTACGCTCAAGCAGGCTGAGGAACGCTGGCGCACCATGGTGGAGAGTGCTCCCAACGCGATGCTGGTCGTGGATGCCAGCGAAAAAATCACGCTCGCCAACGTTCGGACTGAGAGAATATTTGGTTACACGGTCAGCGAGCTCATCGGGAAACCGGTGGAAATGCTCATTCCAAAGGAGTCACACGCGAACAATGGGAGCAACGGGCATAGCCTTTTCGCGAGCGCCCTGTTGGGGACGGCCGAGCTCCACAACAAAGAAGTCGCCGGGCGCCATAGGAATGGCACGGCCGTCCCGCTCGAAATCGGCCTCAACTCAGTCAAAACCCAGAACGGCCAAATCGTGCTCGTTTCGATCATAGACATCACCCAGCGACTCGCGGCCGAGGCGGGCTTGCGTGAAAGTGAAAAGCGCATGACCATGGCTGCAGAGGCGGCACACCTTGGCATGTTGGTTTGGGACTCGGACCAGAGTTATTTGTGGACGAGCACGGAATGGAAGACGATTCACGGCTATGCGGCGGACGAGAAAGTCCGTTTCGATTCTTTAATCGACCGTGTTCATCCCGATGATCGGGACGCAGTCGGACGCGTGGTGATGGACGCCTTCACCCAGCAGCGTTCGTTCTTCATCGAGCATCGTGTCGTCCTGCCGGACGGGCAAGTGCGATGGATCTCGAAGAGCGGGCGGGTGGAACAGGTGGGAAGCAATGGACCTTTGCGGCTCCTCGGCATTTCGATTGATATCACCGACCGCAAGGAGGCGGAAGAAGCGGCGCGGGAGGTAAGCGGGAGGCTGATTAACGCCCAGGAAGACGAACGGCGCCGAATCGCCCGCGATCTGCACGACGACTTGAATCAGCGCCTGGCCATGCTTTCCGTCGAGGCGGACCTGCTGGGTCAAATGGAGCACAAGCCGGAAGCGCGGCCCCTCATCGAGGATATTGCCTCGCGCGTCAGAGGCCTTTCCACCGAAGTGCACAAGCTTTCCTACCAGCTTCATCCTGCGAAGCTTGAGCAACTCGGTTTGGTCACCGCCGCTCGTTCGCTTTGCCAGGAGCAAGGCAGATTATGGAGCATACCCGTGGAATTTACTCATGACGGCATTCCCCGTGACTTGAATCGCGGGGCGGCTCTTTGCATTTTCCGGATCATCCAGGAGAGCCTGCAAAATATCGGGAAACATAGCCACTCGACCCATGCCTGCGTTGAGTTGAAGAAGGAGGGAGACGAGATCCGGCTAGTGATTTCTGATAATGGGGTCGGATTTGATATGGCCATGGCCATCCGCCACGGCGGCCTCGGCCTGGTTGGGATGCGCGAGCGCGTGCGCTTTGCTCACGGGCAGGTTGCCTTTCGTTCCGATCCCGGCCGCGGGACCCGCGTGGAAGTGCGCATCCCCGTTTCCCTGGAAGAGCTGGTCAGTTCTTGATTAAGCGCGACCGTCAGGAAGCGCGCTGGATTCTCGAGATGAATCGCCCCCGGTTACGGTCGCGGTTAGATGCAACGCATCGCCTCCTATTCAGAGACTGAACGGTTATCTTTTCTCAACCGTTGCCATTGCTTTTGGAAACTCCATCAAACTTGACCGGAATCTCCTCGCCGTGGCGAGAGCGGTCCTCGCCAGGTTCATTCGGTGTGGAGAGCCAGACCAGCGCCTCCTCGAAGCTTTCAAAAGACCGAACTTTTCGACCGCGCATCGCGCTGAAAAACGCGAAGAGCTTGGCGCGATAATTTTGGTCGCCCGTGTGGACGATGGCCAGCCGCAACCGTGTGGAATGAGCGGCTTCCGTGAAAACGTTCACCAGCGCGGCGAGATCGTTCGGCGTAAGATTCGAGCTCGCCCCGCGCACGTCGAGCAAAGATCGGTCCACCCCGCGTTTCCCGCAGGCCGTGGCCAGCGCCATGAGAATGGGCCGCGTGCTTTCAAAATCAAATTCGCCTTTGGCGCCCACGCGAACGAACTCGCAGGCCCGAATGATTTGCAGTTCCACTGGCATATTTCCTTTTTCACGTCCTTTCGGACAGTTTTGGTTTCCATCAGTGATGAAGCGGAGCGCGCCAGGCGCGCGCCTGTTATTTGTGACAGGCCGTCCGCCGGGGTTGCACTGTCACTTTTGCCAGTTTCGATTCCACCCGTCCTCCCGGCTAAATATCGCGTGTGAGCTGCTTTTATACTGCCATTGATCAAGCAAGAGCAAATGAGCCGCACCACGTAAGAAAAAGCCTTTAAAACCCATGCATCGGCTCATCGCGCTGCGCCCGCAGAATCGAGCGTTGACGCTGCGCCACGTTCGATTGCGGCAGGGCAGCTCGAATCAAAAACAGTTATGAAAAAACCTATTACGACATTATCGCTGATCTCTGTCGCGGTATTAGCCGCTTGTTCGACTGATTCCACCCACACCACCTACCACGATGTCGCCCCACGACCCGCGCGAGAGGCTGGGATGGCCGATGACTGGATGGCTCACTCGAAGACCGTCTACACCACTACCGCAGCGGAACCACGCGAGAGCGCGCCTGCGAAACCAACGCCGCTTCCCGCAGCGGCGCCGTCAAGCGGCTTGATGTGTTCAGAGCCGACTGGCGGTCCTGCGCCGATGACAATCACCATGCCGTCAGAAACGGCCCTCGGAAACAACTTCACCTACGAGCTCGGCGTAACCGCGGCCCAATGTGTGGGAAATGTAGTTGTAACCGATCTTATCCCGGAAGGAGCGACCTTTGTTTCCAGTGAGCCGCCGGGCGAACAGCAAGGCAACCGCTTGCGCTGGAATCTCGGCGAGATGGACAAAGGGACATCCGCGACGATAAGAGTTACATTACGCGCGGACAAGGAAGGCACTTTGGCGTCTTGCGCGATCATCAGCGCCGACCCGCGCACTTGCGGCCAAATCTTCGTTGGACGGCCGCTGCTCGCCCTGCAAAAGACTGGTCCTGAAACGGCCATTCTCGGTTCAACCATCACTTACCTGGTCACTGTCTCCAACAAGGGAACAATGGTCGCAAAGAATGTCGTCATTGTGGATGACATTCCGGACGGCATGATTTCCGTCAACGACCAGCAGCGTATCACCGTGGATATTGGAGATCTCGCGCCGAACGAATCCAAAACGATCTCAGGAGCCGTGAAAACTCTGAAGAAAGGCAAGTTTTGCAACGTGGCCAAGGTGACTTCCGCGAACGCCGGCGAAGCGCGTGCGGAAGCTTGTACGACAATCCTGCAACCTGGTTTGAAAATTGCCAAGGAAGGCATGAAGGAACAATTCCTGACCCGCAACGCAACGTACAATATCGTCGTTTCCAACACAGGTGACACGGCGCTCACGGGAGTGACCGTGACCGATCCGGCCCCGGCGGGAACAACGATTACCGCGGCCGGCCCCAGCGCTCAAGCTACGGCGCAACAGGCTGTTTGGAACCTTGGAACGCTCCAACCGGGCGAAGAAAAAACTCTGACCCTTTCCCTCACTTCCGTCGTTCCCGGCAATCACTGCAACGTGGCGACGGTCACGACGACAGAAGGTCTCACCGAGACCGCTCAGGCCTGCACGGAGTGGCGGGGAGTTGGCGCTCTGCTTCTGGAGACACTCGATGATCCAGATCCGATCCAGGTCGGAGAAACAACCACCTACACGGTTCGCATAACCAATCAGGGCACGGCCGATGACACCAACATCAAGGTGGTGGTGGAATTCTCGCCGGAGATCGATCCTGTCAGCGCAACCAACGGTGGGGTCGTCAGTGGCAAAACTGTCACATTCCCGGCCTTTGACCGTCTGGCCTCGAAACAAGCGTTCGAATACAAAATCGTTGGTAAAGGCGCGAAAGTGGGAGACGCACGCACCAAGGTCACCCGCACGTCCGACGGCATCCCGGCGCCAACAACGGCGGAAGAAAGCACTCGGGTTTACTGAAAACTGTGAGTTGGAGGGTGTTCGCCTGTTGGCGGACACCCTCTTTCCTTGCATCCGAATCA
>DASYTB010000437.1:0-9308 GCA_036002705.1 Verrucomicrobiia bacterium | reverse complement strand
AAAGAAGTAAGAATTGCTGCTATGAAGACTGAATCGACCGCGAACGGCAAGGATGGTAAGGCCCAAATCCCTGCTGTCTCCCGGTCGGAAGAACGGGCTGCGGCTGCGGAGCGCGCGCGAGCTTATCCTTACCGGTTTCCGCGCGACCGCCGGCGGTTGGGCGGCAAGTTCTCAGTGGAAGAAAACGCCCGGCGATTGCTGCGCTTCTTCTACTTTGAGCGGCGCCTGATGCAGGCTCTCGGTGCCTGGACGCTCAGCATTCCGGAATTCGAGGTCAAACTCGAAACCGGCCGGCACATTTTTCATCATGCCGACGCGGCTCGCCTTTTGCGCGAGCGCCTCCACGAACAGGAGCATCGTTTGGCTGAAATCGATCAGCATCGCGACGTGGAGATCGATCTCTTCATCGAAGAAATGCTGACTGCATCGGACGCTCGAGAGTTCCTGGTCGGAGTTCATCAAGTCGTCGGTAGCGCTCTGGCCACGGCGTATCGGCATCACATCGATGATACCGATCCGATCACGGACGCGCCGACCATTCGGCTGCTGCGCCGGGTCTTGAGCGATTACGAGCCGATGCTCGAATGGGCGGAACAGGCGATTGGTGCTTATATCGAAGGAGGAGTGGACGAGGCCAAGCTCGCTTCGTGGCGCTGGCATTTGCAGCGGTTGCTCGGAAGTGTTGGCGGGGTCACCGGGGTGGATTCACGCGCCGAACGGCCATCTCCACTGCGATCGGCCGCGAAACCGTTTCAGCGCGGCATCGTTCCGTTGCGCGATGTGCGTTTCGAAACGTTCAAGAATACCGGTGACTACGATACGGCCGACGGCGAGGCGCGTTTTCCGAAAGATTCCTACGAGAATCTCCGCCTGCGTTTTATTCGCACGCAACGCGACGAAGTCGATGCCATTGAAGCGTTCGGCACCTTCATTTGGGACATCCGCTTCAAAGATTTCCAGGCGGAATACGACCTGGCGCGCATCACCTGGGACGAAACACGTCATACGGAAATCGGCCATCGAGCTTTGCAGGCGGCCGGTTACGATCCATTCGAACTGCGGAATCGCCTGACCGGTTCAACCTGCCGGGGCCCGATGGAACCAGCCTTCGCCATGGCAGAGATCAATCTGTTCGGCGAGGTCGGCGTGCTCAAAACGATCAATAACCTGATCGACACCGCGCGCGAGCGTCGCGACGCGCTTCTTCTGCACGTCGCCGATTTCATTCGCGCGGACGAACGCACGCATGTGCGCAAAGGGCAGCATATCCTTAAGTGCATGACCAATCTGGGCGCCCAGCAACTCGAACTCCGCACCCGTGAACTCTTCACGGAATGCCTGGTCAGCCTCGGGGCGATCAAGTCGGATATGGATGTGTTCACCGTTTCCCGCGAAGACATCGAGCACCTCGTGGGCGAGTGAGTCTGGGCTCATTTAGGAGCGGCAAACCGTCGTCACGGACGGTCAGATTGCTTTCGGAGAAACGAAATCGGGCAGGCAGTTGATGTGATTATTAATATGCATCAGATCGGAGGGTCATCAAAAGGATAGGTGCGCATGAAGATACTCCGCCTCGCAATCGTCTTCTGTGCGCTTTCGACGGCGCTGCGGGGGGCGTCATTTCATGAGGACTTTGCGGTCGTTTTCATCGATGCCGCTTCAGAAGCCAAGTTCGGTGCGTTTCCTTTGGATCGGTCAATCCTAGCGAAAGCGATTCGAAAAGCGGCGAGTCTTGGCGCGAAGGGAGTCGTGCTGAAGTTTTTTTTCGACCAACCAAAAAGCGAACTCAGCGACCTTTCGCTCGAGCAGGCACTGACAAACGTACCTGTCCTCTTGGAGGCGAGGATGGATGATTCCCAGATTCAACCGAACGCACTGCCGAACCAGTTCACATTTCCGGGAGTCAAAGCTCGCACGCGAGTATCAGGACAGACCGGATGGATTCCCCTGCTGAGATTTAGTGAGAAGGCCGCAGGCGTGGGCTTTGTCGATTTTTCGACTACGGTGGTGCCGCTGCTTGAGACCTACCAGTCCCGGACTGTGAAGTCCCTGACCGTGTGCTGTATCGAATTGGCAACCGGCAAGAAGGCGATCATTCAACCGAGCGAGAGCCTGAAATTTGGCACGCGTGAGCTTCGCATGGACTCTCACAATGGCGTCTCAGTGAAGTTGCCTGCGAAGGATGACCTCGAATATATTCCTTTTCACCGGCTAGTTGCAGGCGAGACTCCCGCGGGCGAAATCGAAGGCCAGGGTTGTGATTCTTGGTTACGATGGCGTTCAGATTCATTCCATCTCCACTTCCATTGGCCCGATTCGCGCGCACCGATTCTTTGTTTATGCGCTGAAAAGCGTTTATGAGCAACTCGGCCCCTAACCATCCGCTGCCGCGAACGGCGGCGGGCCGTCGTCGCCGCGCGTGATTTTTTATTTCACGAGGTTTATGGTTACGCCGCGTGAGTCGGGGGCGGTTGATTTGTCAGACGTAAGAGACCAGTAGAAAGGTCATTGATATGCGCCCTATGACATTGTTCGACACGGGCTGCCTCGCCAGCCTCCTCCTGTTCTCACTCGTCCTTCCGCTTATGCTGAGTTTGCGTGGGGCACGACAGCTCGCGTTGCGCCGGTCTTGGATGAGAACCGTGTGGCTCGGACAGGCGTTGCTTGGAATCGCAGGCGTTGCTTGGAATCGCAGGCGTTGTTGTCCTGGCATCCGGTGTTGCCGCGGCCTTCGCCCCGCTGTTTGGGGCATTGAGCTGCGGCGCTTGCGCCGTGCTGTTGCATCGGCAGTTCCGCGCAGCTTCAGCGCATTCCGCCGATTGATCCACGTTGAAGCCGCACTGAGCGGATTCGCGGCTTGCAGTAATCGATGGTTTTCAGCAGGCCCTCTTCGAGCGAGACCTTCGGTTCCCATTTCAAGATGGTCCGCGCGCGGGTGATGTCTGGCTGGCGCTGTTTGGGATCGTCCTGGGGAAGGGGTTTGAAAGCAATTTTGCTGCGCGAGTTGGTCGCTTTCTTAACGGCTTCGGCGAATTCGATCATGGTCATCTCGCGCGGGTTGCCAATGTTCACCGGGAGCGGCGTGTCGTTCATCATGAGGCGGTAGATTCCTTCGATGAGATCGGAACAGTAACAGAAACTTCGGGTCTGTTTGCCTTCGCCGAAGACCGTCATGGGATGTCCGAGCAATGCCTGGCTGATGAAGGCCGGGACCACGCGGCCATCGTTCAGGCGCATACGCGGGCCGTAGGTGTTGAAAATCCGGACGATACGGGTCTGAACGTCGTGCTCACGATGATAAGCCATGGTGAGCGCTTCGGCGAAGCGCTTGGCTTCATCGTAGCAGCCGCGTGGGCCAATGGTGTTGACGTTGCCCCAGTAATCCTCGGTTTGAGGATGAACGAGGGGATCGCCATAGATTTCCGAGGTCGAGGCGATGAGAAAGCGCGCGCCCTTGTGCCTGGCGAGGCCGAGCGCTTTGTGCGTGCCGAGCGAACCGACTTTGAGCGTTTGAATTGGCAGTTCGAGGTAATCGATCGGGCTGGCGGGCGAGGCGAAATGCCATACGTAATCGACTTCCTCATGGAGAAAAATGAATTCGGTGACGTCCTGCTGAATAAACCGGAAGCTTTGATTCCCGCTGAGATGCGAGATATTATCGACGGTGCCGGTGACGAAATTGTCGATGCCGATCACGCGATGGCCGCGGGCCAAGAGATAGTCGGTTAAATGCGAGCCGAGGAAACCGGCGGCGCCGGTGATGACGGAAACTGGATTGGCTTTTTTTCCTTTTTTAGAATGAAGCATAAGTCCCGGTGGGTTTTACTATCGGTGAGCAGGGGCGGCGTAAATGAAAAACGAAAATCAGATGGCCGGGAGCTGCGGCGAAAAGTGAAATCGCGAACAAGCCTCTCAGGGAATACCTGTGGTAAAGAGCTCTCGAATGCGCTCGACGGCGGCTTCGTAGGCCAATTGGGTCTTCTTGGAAACAGGATTTTTCGCTTCACCCGTTTCGAAGCCGCGCGCCGTAATTGTGGCCTTTACGTTTAAGGGAAAAGGGAGCGGAGCGATTTCCCGGGCGAGTTGCGCGACGAATTCGGTTTGCTTCACGGAGGCAACTCCACGGCGCGAATCCTCGTAAATGCGGCTGAGTACGTCCGGGACGGCATTGGCCAGGCCGCTCACCGTCCCGGTGCAGCCGAGGCGGAGCGCTTCCGCAAAGCGGGTGTCAGCGCCCGTCAGCAGAGAAAATTTCAGTTTGGCCGCGAGTTGCAGGAGCGGGTGATGGTATTCGAAATCGGCTCCGCTTTGCTTGAACGCCGCGACCGGGACTGTTCGGGCGACCTGTTCAACTGTTTCGAGGTCAATCGTTTTTCCGGTGACTTCGGGGTAGTTGTAGAGGAGGAGCGGCAGTTCAGTTTTGCGAGCGACCTGGATGAAGAATTCGGCCAGATCTTCCCGATGCACCGGGTAAAACCACGGAGGAAGAACGGCAGCCACGGTCGCGCCGAGTGAGCGGGCATATTGGCCAAGTTCAATGACGGTTCGATGCTGAACATCGCTGATATTCGCGATTACAGGGAGGCGGCGCCTGGCACAAAGCTGAAACGATTTTTCCAGGACGGCCTTGCGCTGAGCCAGGGAGAGATGCGGGAACTCGCCGGTGCTGCCGAGCGCCATTACCCCGTGAACACCGGACGCAAGCAGCCACTCGAGGTGCTTTTCCAGGGCGGACCAGATCACTTCACCGCGAGAGTCGGTGGGTATCCAGAGGGCGCAAAAAACTCCTGAGAGCGGTTCCATGAGAGGGCTGCGGCGCCGAGCCGCATAGGTTTAATTAGCAGCAATATGCGCCAGTTTTTCGATGGGAAAAGGGACGAAAGACTTGATTAGCTTGCCGGACTCCGGCTCGAAAACGCGAATTGTTCCCTCGTAACCGGCTGTCAGGATTTCTGCTTTCGTTGGGTTCCAGGCAATCGTGAACACAGCTCCTTCATGCCCTTTCAGCGTCGCGACGGATTCGCCTTCGGTTTTGTAGATGCGGACATCAGTTCCGGTTCCGCCGAGGGCGAGCTTGCTGCCGTCTGGGCTATACGCAATGGCGTAAATTGGTCCGGATTGGCGTTCGAATTCCTTAACGAGGTTCTTGTCATTATTGGCCGCGGTGCGGCTCTGGTTATCAGAGATTTTGTAAACGCGCGCGTTGCCGAGATCGCCGCCGTAGGCAATCAAGTCTTCCTTGGGGTGGCGAGAAAAGCAGAGAACGGGCTCGATCAGTTTATTGATATCATCAATAAACTGGCCGTTTTCGACATCGATCAATTTCATCGCCCGATCGCGGCTGCCACTGAGCACTCGTTTGCCGTCGAGCGTAAAAATGGTGCGAAAAACCCAGTCGCTGTGATTATCGAACTTCACCAACTCTTTTCCGTCCGCGGCATTGAGGATGCGGACAGATTTATCGGCGCCGCCCACCGCGACTTTGGAGTCGTCGGGCGAGAATGAGATGCCGTAGAGCGAGTCGATTGAGACCTTATACGCTCCGAGTTGTTTGTGAGTGGCAACGTCCCAAATCTGCACTTCTCCGAAAACGGCAGGAGCTCCGCCCGAGACCGCGAGGAGTTTTCCATCGCGCGAAAAGGCAATGGATTCGACTTTGGGCGATTCTCCAACCAACCGGGCATCCAGCGCATAGTCACCCGCCTTTTCGAGGAGCACTTCATGGTAACCGGCGACGGCGAGAATTCCGCCATCTGGCGAGAAAGCCATCGATGGGATGACGGCTGGCGCGGCGTATTTTGGGGGTTCCGTGAGCTTATATGGATTCAGTTTGTCCGCCGGCGTATCGTCTTTCGCGCCTTGGACGATCCAGCGCTCGATCAGCGCCACTTCGTCTTTCGTCAAAGGATCACCTTCCTTAGGCATGGACGGGTCATCGCCAGAAATTTCCTCGATTAAATGGCTCTTCGCGGGATCCGACTCGCTGATAATGGTGCCGTGCTTGCCGCCTTTGCGGATGGAGGCGCTGCTGGTCAGGTCCAGCTCACCTTTCATCTTGCCGGGATTGTGGCAACCGGTGCAGCTTCGCTTAAAGAGGGGCACGACCTGCTTGTAGTAGCTGACGGGGTCTTGGCCCTCCACGGAAAAAGAGGCGACAGCGATTGAACTGTAAAAGAGAACAAGACCGGCAATTTTCATTTTGTCTTCGCGAGCTTCGGCTCTTTCGTTTCCTGCGTCTCGGGCGCGGTGATCGTGAGCGTAATCGGAGAGGCTGGGAAATGAAAGGTGCGGTCCTTATACACCCCGGTTCCCATGAGCTTGAGCTCGATATCTTTTCCGGTGAGAGCCTTTTCGGAGGCAACCAGCTTAACGCTAACCTCGCCGCCGTTTTCCGGAATCTTCCCTACGGTAGATGCCACGCCTTCGGGAACGCCTTCCAGTTTCAAATCAATCTCGCCGGAGAAGCCACCGCGACGCTCGGCTTTGACCGTAAAGACGCCTTCGGCGGCGGCAGAACCGCTGCTCCCTGGCAAGGCGGTGACCACGAGTTTCTTGAGACTCGTGGAAAGCACAAATGGGATCTGCGTCGTCCGCACCGGAATAAGCGAGGTGTAATCACTCAAAGGCGCGCCACCGGCTTCGCTCTCGGCGTGCAGGATGATCGGACGGATTCCAATTTCGGCATCGGTTTTCGCGCGCAGCGAAATGCTGCCGCGAGTTTCGGCCGATTTTATGGTGATGGGCTGAACATCAAAACTGCGGGTAATCGGATCACGCCCGGCGGAGAATCCTTCGGGGGACACTTTGATCTCGCCGGTGAAGCCGTTCTCGCGCTCAACAATAACATCGATCTTTTCCGATTGGTTTTGCTCGACGTTGGCCATGAGAGTCGCGGAGGAGATGGAAAATGGAGCGGCTTCGAGGACCGTGAGAAACGCGCCTTTAACCGTTCGGTCGTTCGAGAGAGGTTCGGCTTCCCGCCGCAGGGCATGACCACGATCCGTGGCGAGGGCAACAATTCGGAGCGGAAACGATCCGAGCAAAGCGTCCGGGGATGCGTTGAAAATCAGCATTCCGGACTCGATCCCGGAGGACTCAATCAGGAGCGGCTCAGCATAAACGCCGGAGGGGAGATCTTCACAAACGATTTTGACCGGCGCGCCGAAACCATTCATGCGGCTGATTTCGCAACGGATGGGCGTGCGGCCCCCGCGATGAACGCGCGCCGTATCTCGTGTGATCGTGAGCGAAAAATCCGGCTGCGGGACCTGCGCGGTGAGCCGATAACCATATTCATCGCCGCCACGGCTTAAAAGGTCCTCGACCGCGATGACGAAATCGCCGCTCTCCTGAAAGGTATAGTCAATTCTCGCGTCGGGGCCACCCGCGTCGTCATTTCGCTGCAAAACCTTCCCGTGGTCGTCAGTCAGAATCAGCACGGCATCGAGCGATGACCCATAGCGATACGCTTCGACTTCGAAAATGACTCGCTTGTTTTTATCGGTGTGAAATTTAAAGGAATCGTGATCCTTCTCCTTGCCCATGCGGCCATTGATCGCGACGGGAATCGAAACGCGGTTGGCCTCGCCCGAGCCGGAGTTTGGCTCGGATTCATAAAACTGGGGTAGATCGCTGACTTCGAAGGGGAATGGGTTCGAAAGGCCTTTGCCACCCCCCGCGCGAATTTCCTGCCGGCCCGTGGAGGCATCCTCGGCCAGACGCAAAAGAAGCTTCGAGCTTTCGAGGTTCGCGCCTTTCAATTCGACCTCCGTGGTTTGGCCCCGCTGGCCGCCGTACGGGAAAGCCGCGCGAACGTACGGGAGCACGCCCGCCGTGAACCGGTATTTGTAATCACCACCGCCCTGATAGCGGAAATCGCGCAGTTCAATGGTGTAATCACCATTTTCCGGCACCTTGAAGTCGAGCACAGAGTCCAGCCCAACTGCATCTTCGCTCCGGGCGACTTCTTTTCCATCGTGATCAAAAACGCCGAGCGAGGAATCCAATTTCGATCCCATGCGATAAGCGTTTACATCGAGAATTACATGCTCGCCTTTCACACCGGCAAACTGGAAAAAATCGGATTCGGCGGCGTTCTGAATTGTGCCGTCAACCACGACGGGCAGTGTGAGCTTCTGGGGGCTCTCCCGCGATTGGTTGTTGCTGGATTTTACTTCAGGCAGGGGAGTGAGGTTCAAGGTCAGCGGATTTGAAACGCCGTCCGGCGTGACGACGCGCAGCTCGCGTTGGGAGAGTGTCGCGCTCGGCGCCACCTCAATCTCCAGTTTCACGCTGTTTCCGCTGGGCTTGGCCACGCTGGAAATCCCGCCGAGCGAACTTTCGACGGCGACAGTGTTTGCCGGAGTCGGGACAATCGCCACGCTCAAGCCGGGCGCACCGCTGACGAGGATGTTCGTCACGCCCGCCAGGCTTTCACCATAAAGAGTCAGCTCCGCTTTACTCCCGCGCTGCAGCCACTCGTGCGAAAGCGAGGTCAGCCTGGGAATGGGTTGCGCGGCGAGAGACGCGGTCCAGCAACTCAACAGAAGGAATGAACGAAACACTTTCATCTAAACTCAATTCACTTCAGCTCGGGGCTTATCAGAATTTGAGGATAGCGCCCAAGGGACGTGGCGGCAAACGCAAAAATCCGCGCCGAAGAATTTTGCGGTTTAACGCGATTCTGATTTGGAAAAGGCGTCGTATTCGCGGCGTTCTTGACCCGGAGATGCTGCCGGATACAGTCAGTTCAGAAATCCCGGCTCGCCGTGAGGAGCAACCCGGACGCCTATGCTTCAAGATCGCCGACAATTTATCGCGAAAACCATTTTCTCGGGCATCGGAATCGCCGTCGGTTTCTCGCGTTCCGAAGCGCTCTACGCGAGGGAATCCGTTTTGTCGCCTGGATCGAAATGGTATGAGCACGCCTGGCGCCGCGCGGTGATCGACATGCACATCCCGGATTGGGATCCGAAATTTCTCTCGGAATTCGATCCCGACGAATATGTGGATGCGCTGGTGCGGTCGTGCGCGCAGTCTATTGTTTGCTATGCGCAATCGCACGCGGGGCTTTTTAATTACCCCACGAAAGTTGGAAAGCAGCACGCAGGGTTGCGCGGGAGGGACATCGTCGCGGAGATGATCGAGGGTTGTCACAAGCATGGGATTGCGGTCGTTCTTTACACCAGCCTGATTCACGATCGCTGGTCCTTTGATACGCATCCAGAATGGCGAATGAAGAGTGCCAGTGGAGGGGATTTGCGGCCTAATAATCGTTTCGGGGTGGTCTGCCCGAATTCGCCCTACCG
>DASYTB010000436.1:0-3131 GCA_036002705.1 Verrucomicrobiia bacterium | reverse complement strand
CGAACCGCGCTTTGCTGGAAAAGCAGACGCAACAGGTCACCGCGACCGGCTCCGAACACTTTCGCATCCAGCGAAATGATTTGATCGAGGTCCGATTCTCGGCATTCGCGCGCCTGGGTCACTGACATCGATGCTGGTTTTGGATCCGTTTGAACCCAACAGTTCAACCCCCACTCTTCGCGAAAGCCAAGATTCTCATACAACGGTTTGCCCAACGGACTCGCGTCGAGCTTCACGCATCGAACTCCGCGCGCCCGCAGATGCGCCAGGCAATGCTCCATTAGAAGTCGTCCTATTCCGCGCCGTCGAAAATCCGGATGGACCAGGACCATGCCGATCCAGGCGAGCTGTTTTCCGTAGCTGGTGACGACCGCGGTTCCCGCCGGCACACCTTCCCATTCGCCGACGAAACAACTGGCGGGGTCCAGCTCAAGAAACCGGCTCCAATCTTCGAGGGTTTGGTTCCAACCGGCAAGGGCTCGCAATGAATCGGCGAAGGGGATATCGGATTGGGTGAGCAAGCGGACACGGATGGGTGAGGCGGTTCTCATTTCAGTTCAGCGCCCAGCGCTCTCGCTGACGGTACGAGTCTCTCTCGGCCGCGTTCCTAATCAGAGACTCCTCACGTCGGCTGCTACGGGTTTGAAGTGTTCTATTTTTCCGACGAGTAGATCAATTTGCCGCCGATATAAGTCCGCAAAACTTGCGTTTTGGGAATCTTATCCTCCCGGCAGGTCAGCAGGTTTCTATCGATCACGATCATATCGGCCAGCTTGCCTGGTTCGAGGGAGCCAAGCTTGTCTTCGCAGGCCAGGATGTGCGCGTTGTTAATCGTGTAAAAGCGGATCGCCTCCTCACGGGTGAGAGCTTCTTCGGGATGCAATCGGCCTTTGTAGTCCTTGGCTTTCCGCGTGATGGTGGTGGCCATTCCAAGGAAGGGATTATAAATGTTGATCGAGCGGAAAGAGCCGATCTTTTGCATATGGTCCGAGCCGCCTCCGGCGATCCCGCCTGCCTGAAAGACGCTTTTTAGCGGCTGGAAATAGCGGAGCCGGTCATACCCGAACTGTTTTTCGAGCGTTCGCGTATCGTGGTAAAGCCATACTGGTTGGATATCCAGCATCACGCCGAGGCGCGCGGCCTGTTCGACCGCTTCGCGGCTCATAAAGTTGGAATGGCTGATGCATGGATGCGTGCCGCGAATCGGCCTGTCTTTGTTCACCTCTTCGTAAGCATCGAGCAGCGCTTGAACCGCGCCGTCCCCGACCGAATGCGCGGTGAATTGCAACCCGGATTCGACCGTCGCGCGGACCATTTGCACAAGGCGATCCTGCGGAATGAAACGAACGCCGCGATACTCCGGGTCTTCGATCGAGTAGATCGTGCTCACGCCCCACGGTTTCCGCATGTAAGCGCTGCCTGTCAGCATGCCGCCATCGAGAAAAGTTTTGATGCCGATGATGCGCAGCCAATCGTCAGGATTTTTGAAGAGCGGGTTCTCCGCCACGTGATGGATGTTCGCGAGGATGTTCGTAATCGGTCCGATCGAGCCGATATCGTGTGAAATGCTAACGCGCAGGGTGAGCTTGCCTTCCTCTCGCAGCGTTTTGTAGAGCTCAATTTGATCTGGACTCGTATCGCGGTCCCCGACGCTCGTGAGGCCCACCGAGTTGTAATCGGCGAACAGTTGCGCGAGGCGTTCGAGGTGGTCTTGTCGGGTCGGCGTTCGATCCGAGGACTTCACTTTCACATAGCGGGTGCAGTTCCGCAGGATGCCGGTAGGCTCCCCGTTGGCATCCTTTTCAGCGAAGCCGCTGCCGCCATCCGTCACCTTGAAATCGCGATCAATCCCGCTGGCGCGCAATGCCAGGGTATTGAGCGAGGCATCTGGGCCGGTGGCGAAAAGGACCGGGTTGCGCGGCGCGGCTTCGTCCAATTCGGCGCGGGTTGGGTAACGCTGCTCTCGGAGACGGGTAATAAAAACCTGATGGACCTCGATCCAATCGCCTTCCTTCACAACTCGGGCGCGGTTCTTAATGTAGCTCAGGACATCCGCGATGGTATCCATCGCGGGGATATCGTGATCGAACTCCGTCATGCACGCGCTGGCAGGATGAGAATGCGAATCCATCAACCCCGGAAGGACCATTTCCCCATGGAGATCCAAAAGTTCGGTATTGGCGCCGCGAGTTTTTAAAACCGCGCCATCGCTGCCCACTTGCACGATGCGTCCATCCTGGATCGCAATCGCGTCCTGAATCGAGAACTGTGAATCAACGGTGACAATCTTCCCATTGTGCAGGATCAAATCCGGCGCGGCGGCCTGAATCCCAAATGGCAGGACGACAACCAGGGCATGCAGAAGAAGGAGTCTTTTCATTTCGGTGACGCCTTCTTTTAAACCATTCTCGCGCAGCCGAAGCAATGAATTGATTTCGGCGTGGCAAGGCGAGCGTCTGGTCGGCTCGCAGGAACGCATGGACGGCGGGAAACGGCAGGTTTCGACAAATCAGACCGTATCTAGACCGAGCCCGTGGGACCGAGGCGATATTGAGGAAACTAACCGGCGAACTTCCATTGCAAACTAAAGGAACCGCTTTACCGGCTAACGGCAGGCCCGCCTTGCTGGTGCGGCAGAAGGGTCATTTCGTGGTCCTTTGCTGGACTGTTCGCGTCGCCGGTCTCGTTTAATATCTGCTTTTTCTTGCGCGCGCGGCGGTTCGGTGCATGATCGGCCACATCCATTATTATGAACGAGAAACGAATTTCTTCTTCTCCGGTCACGCGCCGTACTTTTCTGAAGAATGGCGTTGCGCTCACGATTGGCGTCGCTGCTCTTTCCCCGGGAGCGCGCGCGCAAACAAATAAAAACAGCAGGTTGCGTATCTTCCAGATTGGCTCGGGCGTCCCCGGCAGCATCGGCAGCCTCCAGCGCAGCCAGTTGAAGGGTTACGCTCCGGCGGAGTTCGTCGGCTTCTGCGATGTGGATCGCGGGGAACTGGATAAAGTCGCCGCCCAATATCCTGGCTCGTTCAAACTGGTGGATTACCGCGAAGCATTCGCCAACCGCGTCAATGACTTTGACGCCGCCATTGTTGATACGCCTGATTTTCATCACTGCCCGATGATGC
>DASYTB010000435.1:0-5165 GCA_036002705.1 Verrucomicrobiia bacterium | reverse complement strand
ACGGTGCCCGGCGTGATCAGCTTGTAAGCATTGACGGTGCGTGTCTGCCCGATTCGGTGTGAGCGATCGATGGCCTGGGCTTCCACGGCGGGGTTCCACCAGGGATCGTAGAGGACGACATAACTGGCGGTGGTTAGGTTCAAGCCAGTGCCCGCGGCGCGCAGGCTGAGGAGGAAGACCGAGGGGTTGGGATCGTTCTGGAAGGCGTTCACCACTTCCTGCCGTTGCTTGGTTTCACCGGTAAGAATGTAGGTCGGCATTTCGCGCTGTTTGCATTCTGCTTCGAGCAAGCGCAGCATCTGGACGAACTGGCTGAAGACCAAAACTTTTTGACCTTCGGCGAGCAACGGCTCGAGCAGTTCAAAAAGAGTATCCGTCTTTCCGGAGGCCGTATCATTGCCCACGAGCGTAGGATGGCAACAAATCTGACGAAGGCGGGTGAGCGCGGCGAGCACGTGCATTTTACTTTTGGCGAGGCCATGCTGGTTGACGGTCTGCATGATCTGCTCACGGCTGCGGCGAAGCTCGGCCAAATACAGTTTGCGTTGTTCTTCGCCGAGCGGGCAATCGCGGCGCTCTTCGATGCGGTCGGGCAGGTCCTGCGCCACTTGCTTCTTGAGACGCCGCAATAACAAGGGACGGAGTTTAGCGGAGAGACGCTTGCGCGCGACTTTCTGGCCCAATTCAGGATTCTCCCCCTTAGGTTCGTAAGTCTCGCTGAAATCACTTTGCGAGCCCAGATATCCGGGTTGCACGAAATCCGTAATGCTCCAAAGATCGAGCAAGCGATTTTCCAACGGCGTTCCGGTCAAGGCGAGGCGTTGCGCGGTTTTCAACTGCTTGACCGATTGCGTGACCTGCGCGGTGGGATTCTTGATGTATTGCGCTTCATCCAAAATGATCGCCTGAAAATCGAACTTCTGCAGGGCGGCCAGGTCGCGCCGCAGCAGCGAATAGTTCGTGACGATCACGTCATGCTCCGGAATCTGCTTGCGCAAATTGTGTCTTGCGGCGCCGCTTTCCAGGACGAGCACCTTCATGTCGGGTGTGAACTTGTTCGCTTCGCGCCACCAATTGTGCAGGACCGAGGCGGGACAAATCACCAACGCGGGTTTGCTTTTGGCTCCCCGCTGTTGCCGCATCCACGAAAGCCAGGCCAGCGTCTGCAAGGTTTTGCCCAACCCCATGTCGTCCGCCAGGACGCCGCCCAGGCTCATTTGCGAGAGGTGGCAAAGAAAATCAAAGCCATCTTTCTGATAAGGACGCAGTTCGGCATTCAAGTTGGCCGGAAGATCCGTGTGGGCGACACCCTTGAATTCAGCCACGCGGTCGCGCAACGCCTTGGCAAATGGTTGGTCGCCAAACTTAGCGAGCGCCGTTTCGTCCAGATGGGTGGCATGCAGGAGATCGACTCGCTGCGCGGAAGGCGCAAGGCCATCCAGGCCGAGTTCGGCAAAGGTTTCATGCGCGCTCTGCACGGCCTCGACATCCAGTTCGATCCAGCCGCCGTCCGGCAATTTCACAAATCGTCCGGTGGCATTTTGCAGCCGCTCCAAATCAGCCGGCGAGAGCTTCATGCCTTCGGCTTCCCACGCCGCACAAACGGAAAACCAGTCGATGCCGCTCCCTTGCACCATGAGCTTCGGCTTGAGTTTCCTCGGACTGAGGAAAAGCCGCTGAAAGGCTTGGTTGCCGAGATATTCGGCTTCGCGCGGGCGGTCCGGCCACGCGTGGGCCAGAGAATCAAGAAACGCGTCGTTGGCATCGCCCACCCAAACACCTGGTTCCGGAGTGAACCAATCCAACTGGCGCAGCCAATCCGTCGCCGCTTCGAGGCGGGCGTCATCGAGGATTTCGGGCTTTCCATGGCCGTTGCCATTTGTCGCGGGTGGACCGGTGCGTTGCCAATCATGGCCGTTCCATTGCCAGGTGCTTTGATCGCGGTCGCTCGCCGCCATCAGCCGAAGGCGGACCGATTCCTCGCTCAGCTCGAAGAGAAATTGCGGAATCGCGGTATGCGCGATGCAAAGCTGTTCCCAATCCGCACCGTTCTTCGAGTGCGAACGCCGAAGATACGTCAGCAAACGATGGCTCAGGCGGGCCACCGGCAGGAACGGCTTCGGCAGCCAGCTCTCCAGCAATTCGTCCGAAGGGCCATTCCGAAAAAGATAAGCCGTATTCCCAATGAGCGCGATCCGCGGGGTCCCTGCGAAAAATTTGACCTCGCTCATGGCCATATGCGAGCCGTCGGCCAGCTTGATTTTGTGAGTGAAAGAAAGATCGCGATCATGGTTCGCCAGGTCTGGAACGAATTCGGAGATCTGGCCGCGGAAAACCAGCGCGCCCGGAGGCGAACTTAGCTCAAGACGGCCCGAATCGCCCCAGCGCGAGAGCCATTCCAGCAACGTCGTGCCCGAAGCCGTGATGTGATCTCCCGCTTCCTGCGACTTGCCGTAGAGATCGGTGATCCATTGAAGGCATTCCCAATCACTCGTCGGAAAAAGCTCCTGCTCGTGGGCCGCGCGCGTTCGCAGGTCGAGCAACTCGGGAATCGACCTCTTCTTCTCCCCCGCGCGCGGGCGGAAAACGGAGAACTCCATTTTGAGGTGATGCAGACTGCTGTTTTCGCTGACGCCTTCGGGCGTGCAGAGCACCCGCAATGAGGCGCGCGGTGCGTCCAGGTGCAGGATTTGCGGCGGCAGAAGCCATTCCTCGAGCTGCTGAATAAATTTTTGCTCCTGCTCCGCCGCCTCGATTTCCGCGAAACGCGCCAGGTTCGCGTGCGGCATCAGTTCGGTGGGCAGGGGACGGCTGTTTTTCAGGAACAGCAGCGCCGTTTCCTCCAGCCGCGCTTTGCCCGTTACCGCCAGCATGCGCGGCCACCAGGTCGTCCCGGGAAAATCCTTGCGCGCGAGCGCGAGTTTCTCGAAATAGTCTTCGAGCAAAAGAAAGGCGCGCTGTGAATCCCCGCAGTTCGCGAAAATGTTCAGTAAGTCGGTGCGCTCCGCGACGGCCGTTTTCGAGTCGGCGAGCTGCCGCCGAAGATCGGCGAACGCGCCATAAGCTTTATCGAGCACGTTGTGGTGTGCATCATATTTCGCGCAGGCGCTCTGTTTTGAAGGGCGGCCTGTACGCGAAGAACTCCCATTGCTGCGAGCGGATTTCGGCATCTCAGTTTGGCCTTTCGCGGGTGAACGCGATCAGCATGCTCCCATCTCGCCATATAATTCCGAGATTGGTCAATGAGAAAAAAATTGGAACCGCTCTAGTCGCGACCCCTTCCGTGGAGGAATCCGTGCTGGCCCTTGAAAGCCTTTCGGTTATGCCGCAGACGAACTCCGCCGCAAATGGCCCAACGAAAAAGTTCATAAGGCAATTCTTCGCGGAACCGATTGGCTCTGGGCGAATCGCGGATGGGTCCTGGACCGAACCGGTGCCGATTGGATTTTATTTCGCCGTCTGTGGTATTACGAGCGGCTTTATCCGATTGTGATGACCATAGGAGCGCTCGCGAGTGTCGGACGATACGGCGTGGAATCCGGCCGCTGGATTGAAACCAACGCGGCAGCCAGGTTGCCCCAGTTGATTAACGGACCCGCACTTTGATTTGCCGCAGCTTAGCGCGAATGCGGCGATAGACGGGCTGCTTGCGAAGATCATGCAGATCGGGATCCTCGGCGAGCCATTTGAAGTCCCGATAGCCGAGATTGATTGCTTGCTCGAGCGCCAGGGCGGCTTCGTTATAGTTCTTCGTCAGGCAGAGGCTGCAGGCAAGATTGTAAAAGACGAGCGGGTCGCGCGGGCGTAATTGGGACAGTTTTTGATCAACGTGGAGGCCGGAGAGATACTTCCCCCGACGGGTGTAATCGTCTCCAAGAAGTTGGAGAGCGTCCAAATACTGTGGGTCGCGCTGAACAATCCCTTCCAAAAACCCTATTTCGATGTCCAGGTCGCGTTTCTCCGCGCGTGTCAGGTGTTTTCTGGAAGCCACTTTCTTGGGCATAGGATAATATTGCCGGGAAACAGTTCCATAATCGTCTCGCGAGTCAAGCTATCACCGTGCCAGAATGTTGGATTTGTTGCTGGCCGGCTCTTTCGGATGGCGAACCCGTTCTGACAAACCCGCCCAGGCTGAAGGCAGGGGATAGAGCAGCACACTCGTTCGGACGATAGACTTGATTTCTGGACGGGACACTTTGATTCGAGTGTCTGGATTCAGGACATTTTCGACCTTCAACTTGTCGATCGTTCTCAACCCGATCAGAATTGGCCAGGCGCACGCCAGCCGAACCCGAATCCATCGCCGGGGCAGGTTCAGCACGTAGCTCCAACCGATCGTCAGATGCTCCTCCGCGGCGGCAAGCCATTGGTTGTAAACAGGACGAAGTTTTGGTTCATTGACGGCATCCAGAAGGTCACGGGGGCGCAGAGCGACGAGTTGAAGGGCAGGCCACGGGAGATAGCAACGGCCTTGTCGAAGATCGGACGGGAGATCGCGCAGGATGTTGACGAGTTGCAGCCCTTTCCCAAAGCGGATTCCCTGTCCGATTAAATCGGCTACTTCAATGCGCGGCTTCGGCCGGAGGTGGGCCACGCACATGCGGGTCCAAAACTCGCCCACGCACCCGGCTACCCGGTACGTGTAATCATCCAGCTCCGCGTCGGATTCCAAGGCTTTGATTTCGCTCAATGATCCGGAACCGAACCGAAGCAGGTCGAATTCCTGGCCATCCGTGATGACCTTGATCACGTTCTGAATCAAGGCCCGATCTTCAGGAGGAAACGTAAACAACAGTCCGATGACTTCGTTGATTCTATCGAGGAGAACCCGTTCGGCGGGCGAGCTCGGGCGGCCCTGCAATTCCGGCACGGTGAAAGGCTCGGCTTTGGGCGCCAGAATCCGCTGCCGCAGGATTCGCAGCGCCGAAAGGCGCTCGATTACGCTCACGGCGCCGGTATCGGCAATCGTATCCGTGGCGCGCGCGAGGAGATACCCCAAGCCGATCTGATTTCGAATCGGACGGGGAAGAATTCGGAGCGTGAGATAGAACGAGCGCGAAACGTCGCGAAGCAATTCCCTCAGCAGGTATGAATCTCCCGAGTGCACTCCACGTTACCTTCTCACGTCCATCCTATAGTTTGATTTCTCGATGCGCAGTCTCTTT
>DASYTB010000434.1:0-4107 GCA_036002705.1 Verrucomicrobiia bacterium | reverse complement strand
ACCTCGCCGTACTGCACCAACTTCGCCGTCACACGCTCAATAATATCATCGGCAGTTTGGCCGGACTTTGAATAAATAATTTCCATCTCGGGAGTGGAAGGCACCTCCGCCGCGACGCTGGCCGCCGGACCCGCGCCGTCGAATACGACCGTGATCGGCGTTGAGATCGCGTCCCCATACTGCCGCAGCCGGTGAATGACTTCGGACCGCGCCGCCGCGGAGTAGCGCGCTTTGCCCGGAGCGATTTCCGGCCAGGCATGCAGAAGGCTGTAGCCATCGACCAAAATCCGCACCAAAGGCATGGGCGAACATAATAGCGCGGCCCCTTTGTGAAAATGAAAGTTAAACTTTGTTTTGCGGTCCCGGCGGTTCCGGCTGCTTTTACCGTGCTTTGATCGATAAGGCGCACTAACCTGACCGGATGAGTTCGCGAAATCTGACCTCAGAGCGGTTTCCGCGGTCTGCGAAGTATAATCCTGACTGGATGATCGCCAGCGCGAGCGGTGGAGCCAATGCCCTCTGGCTGACGGAGTGGCTGAGCGAGCTGATCGAGCTCCGTCCCGGGATGCGCGTGCTCGATCTCGGCTGCGGCCGCGCGGCCTCATCGATTTTTCTGTGCCGCGAATTCGGCATTCAGGTTTGGGCGACGGATTTGTGGTTCAGCGCCTCGGAAAACCGGCAGCGGATCGCCGATGCCGGCGTCGCGGACGGCGTGTTCCCGATTCACGCGGACGCACGGGCGCTGCCATTCGCGACGGACTTCTTTGACGTGATCGTTTCCATCGACTCGTTCATTTATTACGGAACGGATGACTTGTACCTCAGCTATCTCGCCCGCTTTTTAAAACCCGAAGGCCAACTCGGGATTGCGGGCGCTGGATTGACGCGGGAGATGGAGGGCTCGTTGCCGTCTCATCTTCAAGGGTGGTGGACCCGGGACCTCTGGTGCCTGCATTCGGCGGACTGGTGGCGGCGGCATTGGGAGCGAATCGGAGTGGTCGACGTCACTTCAACCGATACCATGGCGGATGGTTGGAAGTTCTGGCGAAACTGGGTCAAGGCGGTCGCGCCGGAAAATTCAGTCGAGCTTGCCGCGCTCGACGCGGATTGCGGAGGCTATCTCGGTTACGTTCGGGCGACGGGCCGACGGCGAGCGGGGACTTCCCTGGAAGAGCCGATTACTTCGATTCCGCCTCAATACACGAAGAAACCGCTCCTGCGGGTTGAATAGTTTTGCCGGGACTTAGGAAGGGAAATTGCCTGAGACTATAACCTCGACTGCTTGACTCATGGGGACTTCGGTCTGTTTCGCCTGCCGCAGATCACGAAGGGCGCAAAACACCTGACCGTCCTTGCGGAAACAGCGCGCGAGGAAACGGGCATGCAGCTCCTGGGCCCGTTTGAATTGTTTATCTGATTTGGCTGAGACGAATGAATAATCTACCGCCAAACCAGCCTCGCGCAGTTGTTGGACGAGTCCAAGGGAGGCGGCGCGCTCCGTCTCATCTTCGATCAAAACGAAAACATCGAGGCGGGGAACAAGTTTGGGGACAAGCTTTCGCTCCTGCAGAAGATCGGCCAGCACCACATCTCCCATGCCGAAACCCAGGCCCGGGAGGTCCACCTTTCCGCCGGAGATAAGCTTCACCAGATTATTATAGCGGCCGCCTCCGGCGATGGCGCGCATCGAGGCGCCCTTCGCGAACGCCTCGAAAACGATGCCAGTGTAATAAGCCAACCCACGAATGATGTTGTAGTCGATCCGGACAAATCGATCAAGCTGGCGGCTGGCAAGATGATTCAAGACCGTTTGCAGTTCCGGCGTGGGAGCGCCGCGAGCGACAAACTCTTTTACTTCGGCCGAGCTGATCCCAAGGCTCAGGAGCTTTTGGTCCGTGACTTCTGGCTGCTCGCGCTCCATTTTGTCGATGATCTGGTAAAAGTCATATTCCCTGGCGGCGTCCTGACATCGCTGGGCGAAAAACGCCTGCCACGCATTTCGGCTGCTCACCCGGACGACGAAATCTTCTTCGGTCAATCCCAGGGCGCGGAGGGAATCGATCATGAGCGCGATCAACTCCGCATCCGCCGCCGGGTCGTTCTCCCCGAAAATATCCGCGTTGAATTGGAAATGTTCGCGGAGGCGGCCTTTTTGCTGGCGCTCGTAACGGAAGAGCTGCGGGATGGCGAACCACTTGATCGGCTTTTTATAATTTCGCTCGGAGGCCGCGACCATGCGGGCGAGGGTCGGCGTCATCTCCGGGCGCAACGCGACGGCGCGATCCCCTTTATCCAAAAAATTGTAGAGCTGCGCGACGATTTCCGTGCCGCTTTTGGTCGTGAAGAGTTCGAGCGGCTCGAGCGGCGGGCCATCATATTCGCGAAAGCCGTATCTGCGGGCGGTCTCGCGCCATTTGGCGAAAATGTAACTGCGCAACTCGAAGCTCGAAGCGTCTTTGGAGGGCGGTGGTTCGGGAAAAAAATCGCGAAAACCAGGTAAATGTTCCATGAAGATCAAAGAGTGAACGAGACGGGGCGCGGCTTTTCGGCGGCCACGCTTCGGCGGACGTGTGGCGGCAGACTAATGTGGATGAGGCGCCGCGGAGGAAGGAGCGGCCTGACCGGTGGGCGCAGGCTGCGTGGCCGGCCCGCCCGGTTCGCCATTTGGCCCGGCTTTTTGAGCCTGCTCTTCGAGCTTTTGCTGTTGCTCAATCTGCTGCGGCGTGAGCTTGAGCACGGCCTCGCGCATTTCCTTGCCCGGCTTGAATTTCACCACGGCGCGGGGTGGGATCGGCACATCGGCGGCGGGCGCATTTGGATTGCGCCCAACCCGGGCTTTGCGGACTTTGACTTCGAAAACGCCGAAATTCCGCAGTTCGACTTTTTGACCTTTGGTGACGGCGTCGGAAATGTAATCAAGGGTTTTTTGAACCACATCAAGCACGTCCTGCTGCACAAGCCCGGTCTCCTCGCTTATCCGCACTACCAGATCACGCTTTGTCATAGGGGGTCAGTTGGTTTCGGTAACTGGTTAATGGCGGAACCCGTTTTACTCCTCTAATCACTTCACGGTCAAGTGCATTCGCGATGCCCCCTCATCTTCAATAAAGGAGGGCTCTTTTCCAGGTCAAAGGAAAAAGAAAGACCTTGAAGGAAGGCGACAGCATCGTCATTCCGCCCGGCACAAAACACAAATTCAGGAACAAGGCAAAGCGCTCCTGCGTCACCTTCAACACGTATTCCCCGCCCGAATATTAACACTCCTCAATGCAGCCCCGCGCTTAGATCGGAACCAGTGGCTACTCTTACAAAATCGTGGGACAAGACCTTTTACGGCGACACCCCAAAACGTCTCCAGCTCGAGTTACGCCACTCAGTTCCCACCGAATTAACGCCACGCACGATTACCGGCGCAGGGGCCGCGGCCGGCAAATTCTCCTTGCTTCAAAGGCACCATGCCCCCTCTAATTGCATCCCGTAAACAGTTTTATTGCGAACCCGCCCTATGGGGGACAGCGCGAGAGGAAAGAGAACATACGCCCCCCATGCAATTCGGAATGCGCCAAAAATCCGCCAGCCGAATTCCGCAAATCCCGCAGGGGCTCCGAATCCCCCATTTCATTAAAACCCGACTTTCAGTTGGGTGCCAATCCGCCCCACAACTCTCCCCAATCGTTTTTAACGGTTTCTCCGGCCAGCTTCGCACTGCCGCTCTCGGAAACCATGAAACGAAGTGAAATCCTTTCATGAAAATCCCCCGTGATTCCCCCTTTGCCACCAAATCTCATCTGAAAAATTTCCCGCCATTGGGTCTTGGGATTTCCCTGGTATTTGGAATTTGGCTTTTAGCCATTCCACGCTCCGAAGCCCTGGACCTTTCCCGCGCGCTCTTGATCTTTCCGCCCCATGCCTCACGGACGGAAATGAAGGCCGGCGCCATGCTGAATGACGAGATCGCCAGGAGAACTCAAATCCGCATCAACACGCAGAGACCCTGGAATGACCTCCCTCTGATCTACTTTGGAACTCCAAAAACCTTGGAGACAGTTTGGCGGAAGGAAGACCTATCCAAGGCGCAGGGGGTCACAGAACCGGAAAGTTTCCGCA
>DASYTB010000433.1:0-5440 GCA_036002705.1 Verrucomicrobiia bacterium | reverse complement strand
GGGTCGCTCGTTTCCTTGCCAGCAAGCCGCGCTACTCCCTCCGCGGCGCTTCCACCCATCTCCCGCAAGCTCAAAAACGCCGCGTTTCGAACGGGCTGCGGTGTTTCTTTTGTTTCGGCGATTTTCAGAAGATCGTTCATGAAGCGGGAAAGTTTCCACTGACCAACCAGTCGAACCGCCGCGGCGCGGACCTCTGCGTTCATGCTATTGAAAAGCGACGCAATCTTCTCTTGATCCTTGTTCGGGGAGGCCTGCCGTAGCCGCGCTGCTTCCGATAAGGCCTTGAGGACATTCACCTGGGCAGTTTCATTGAAGTAGCCGGAAACAGCCTGGTCGAGCAGAGCGCTCAGTTGCTCGCGTGAACCCGCCGCGGACACGAGATCGATCCACGGCCCGCTGCCTTCGTGATCAATTGGTTTTTCCGCCAGCACTTTCGTCAGCACCGCGCCGGCCTGCGCTGGTTCAATCGCTTTCAACCCAAACTCCAATTCTTTTTCGCGGCCCTCCCATTTCCATTCGCCGCTTTGAATCGCTTTGACCCACGGCTCCGCCAGATCGTTAATGCTCAGCCAAATCGCGTAATCTAAAAAGCGGTCCATCGGCTTTTCCAATGCCCTGAGAACCAGCTCCGCCGAACGGGCCACGGGAATTTTCGCCGCCGCGCGAACTGCTTCGACGCGGACACGCGGATGCTCGTCCGTGACGTGCTCCGCCAAAAGTCCGATCGGGTCAACAATTCGGTTCCACCAGAAGCTCAACACCCGCACCGCCGCCGCTCGAATTCGCCCGTCCTTCGCCTCGAGAACTTTCTTCAGCAGGTCGGCATTCGGCATATCGATGGCCTGGTACATCCAAAGCGCTTCAAGTTGCGCCTGCTCGCTTTTTTGGTTCTCAACCCAGTGATCGAGATCCTCTTTGATTTTTGTCCCACGCTCGGTCAAGACGCGCCGGGATTGCTCGCGCGCATAAACGTTCGGCGAGAGCAAGTTATTGAAAAGTTCGGAATTGCCCGCGGCAACCAAATTCGCCTTCTTGAGCAGTGGACGATCCTTGTATTTGATCCGCCAGATTCGCCCATGCTCGTGGTCCCGGCGCGGGTCGCGAAAATCGACTTCGCCATGCTGGATGATTGGGTTCGACCAATCGGCGATGTAAATCGCGCCATCCGGCCCGAGCTTCACATCAATCGGGCGGAAGGTCACATTTGTGCTCCGCATGACGTCCGGTAATTCGGTCGTGACGTAGCCCGCGCCTTGATCGTTGATCGCGAACCGCACGACTCGATGCGCCCGGAAATCGCACGTCACCATCGTTCCCTGCCAATCCTCCGGAAATGCCTCACTATCAACGATTTCCAGACTGGCAAACTTCGGATAGCTGCCCGGGCTGACACTGTGAAGAACTCGGCGAGCGCCTTCATACGTGACAAACATCGCCTGCGGAATCACCCAGTTAATGCCTTCGCCGCCGGCGCCATCGGTAACAAACGATTGTCCGAACCGGTCGAAGTGGTGGCCCCACGAATTCACCAGGCCCTTCATGTGGACGCCCAGTTCCTGCGTGGCAGGACGCAAATTCAGTGTTCCGCCGCTGTTCAACCGCACCACGCCATGCGGTGTCTCGATATGGCTATGGATGTAAATCGATTGGTTCATGTAGAGCTGGCCATCGAATCCCCATCGCAAGGTGTGCAAAATATGATGCGTGTCCTCGGTGCCGAACCCGGAAAGCATGATTCGTTTTTCGTCCGCGTGTCCGTCGTCGTCGTAATCTTTGTAGAAAAGCAGCTCGGTGCTGTTCGCAACGTAAGCCCCGCCATCGCCCGGCATCACTCCCGTGGGAATTAATAACCCATCCGCGAAGACCGTGGTCTTGTCCGCCTTCCCGTCGCCGTTCGTATCCTCCAGGATCAGAATTTTGTCGTTTGCCTTTTGCCCCGGCTGAATCTGCGGATAGACCGAAGAGCTCGCGACCCAAAGCCGCCCTTGCGGATCGAAGTTGATTTGAATCGGCTTCGCCAGCAGCGGATTTTCCGCCCAAAGCGTCACTTCCAAATTTGGCGCGAGTTCGAACGCCGGCTCAGGCAGAGGCGTACTATGAATCTCCTCGGATGGCGCGGGCTTCTCATTTGTTTTCGTCAGCTTTTCCTCGTCGCCAGGTTCTGCTGGGGCCAATTCGTATTGACGCTTTTTCAGTTCCGCCAGCCGGAAGATCTTTTCCTCTTCCGCCGAAATGAGCGGATCGAACATGGGAATTTCTTTGGCGTTCCGTCCCTGCTCATATTTGCGGAACCCAAAAAGATAGGTCTGGTTTTGGGGGCGCCAGCGGTAAAAGAAGAGTTCGTTCTTTTTCACGATGGCGTGCCGCAATTCCTCGACCCGCCCGTAAAGCGGACCATTTTGAACGATTGCGCCACGCCCCCATTCCGCGTCGCTATAGACGGCCGACGCTTCACCATCGACCTTTAGAGTGTACTTCCCGGCAGGCAATGGAAGAAACTGCACGAGGAAGCCGGATGGCGCATTCGTATCGCCCAACCGCTTCGGCTCCGGCGCCGGAAAAACAAACTCGTCGTCGCCGGTAAATCGAATCGTATTTTCGGTTCGGGTAATATCTCCCGGCTTCACTCCAGCGGTTCCGCCCCGAATCGAATTATTCGCCGTGATTCCCATGCGCGGGAAGCCCGCGAAAATATTCAAGGCCCGTTCAAAAAACGACGCGATCCGCCAGTACCCATACGGCGTGGGATGAATCCCGTTATCCGTCAGATTCGGCGCGCTTGGCCGGCGATGATAATCCCGCGTCATCGTGAAAAGATCGATCAACCGGGCGTCCCGGGCTGTCGCCACCGCTCGCAACGCATTAGCGTAGAGCTCCAATTGAGCGTTGTGTTCTGTCGGGTCGGGCAACGGCGGCGCAAGCCTTTCATGATACAGCGGCGTCACGATCACGAACCGGACAGGCTCCGGCTTCGAGAGATTGCTAATCGTGTCCATCAGCATGTTCATATCGCGCTTGAACTTTTCAAGGCCCGCATCGCCGTTGAACGACTCCGCCATGCCGTAACCGAGAAAGACGACTGTGGGCCTGATCGCCTCCAGTTGTTCTCTCAGCCGCTCAAACCCTTTCTCCGGCGGATCAAAGCTCGCGCGGGACCGCCCCAGTACCGTATCCGCGCTCCACGCGAGGTTGCGAAAGATGACTTTCTTTCCCTGCACGGGTGAGGTGAGCAACGTTTCGATATAACCCTCCTTCTGTTCCCGTTCCATCCAGGTGTCTCCCAGGAACACGACGCGATCGCCCTCCTTGAACTCAAACTTTTGCAGACGTGCGATGGTTCGCCCCGGGGGATTTGTGGAAATATTCGGCACTGACGTGCCAGGAACCGTCTGCGCACGAAGGGAAAAAACAGCAGACGCAACGGCAAGGCAAAACAGGATTCTTCTCATCGGTATCCATGACCTTATACGCAAAGCCATTATTCGAAGCAAACCTGCGCTTTTCCACTTGCCGCCCCCGGGAGCGTGGTGCGACTCTGGATACCTCATTAACCGGATTCGAAATATGAATGCTCGCAGGGGCTTTACCCTGATTGAATTGCTGGTTGTCGTTGCAATCATTGCCATTTTGGCGTCTCTGCTCCTGCCCGCCCTGAGCAAAGCGAAAGACAAAGGCACCGGCGCGGCCTGCCTGAGCAACACTAAACAAATTGGTTTGGCTTTCACGATGTATGCCGAGGACAATCTGGACGCCTTTCCTAATCAATGGTGGGTCGTCGGCCCTTACAAAAATGCGCGTGGAAAAAATTGCGGCGGTGAATGGCTGCGTACTCCGGCGAGCGCTCTTTCGAATTACACCGGCGCGGCTAAGATTTGGGTCTGCCCGAAAAAGCAGCGCGGCCTCACTTACAAAACCGAACCGGGAAGCTTTGACCCTTCGATTACCGGATTCCTCTCTTATGGTTTTAATTATCTTGGCGTGTTCGGCGGAGATCCGGGCGCGGGCGGAAAGCCCTTCAAAGTTGCGGGAGTGGCGCGCGCCAGCGAGGTTCTGGCGGTGACGGAAGTGAATGGCACGGACGACCCGAAGGAGATCGGAGGAGGCATTGGCAACGAAAAGGCCGACGCCGCCTGGCTCGATGGTTACTGGGCCGGTGGTTCCTTTCCTGGCGCGACGGCCCCCAAAGGGAATCAGAATTTCCGGTTTCAGTCACAGATGAAAAAGCACAATCAACGGGTGAACAGTGTTTTTGTGGACGGTCATTCCGCCGGAACGAAGGGAAGCCAGCTGATTTGGGGTCAGTTCTACAACGTGTTTGAAGCCAAAATTCCCGGCGGCCTGAAACAATGGGATGCCAAGGTGAGCAATGCTGCTCTTGATGCCTCCGACGTAAAGCCCGACTGATCTTTTTCGTGCTTTTACGATGTGCGGGGCAGCGCACATTGCGCTCGCACCTTCCTCTTTGCTATTCTCGCGGCGAGGATGCAGCGAACGCCAGAAATTCTTCCAGGAGATAGATGAGGACTTCCTACCGCCGCTGTTTTGACTCGACGGCTCTGCTTTTTTTCCTTTTGTGTGACACCCTTTTTTGCGCCCCTGCCGTAAAGATTGGACAGAATTTCACTGCCAGCACCTTTGGCGTCGATTCACCCGCGATCCCGCCGGATGCCAACGGCGCGATTGGTCCGAAACACTTTGTCGAGTTCATTAATGGCCGATTCGCCGTGTTCGACAAAACGAATGGTCAACTGGTGTTTGGAACGAGCGACATCAAATTCTGGACGAATGCGGGGGTGACGATCACCGGCACCCAGGACGTCACCGACCCGCGCACTGTTTACGACCCGAGTTCAGGGCGCTGGTTCGTCTCCATGGTGGACGAGAATCTCGCCTCGCGGCGGCAGGTGGCAAACCGGTTCTTAATCGCGGTGTCGGCGACTTCAGACCCGACCGCGGCGTGGCACGGCTTTGCCATTCCCTCGAGTTCGCTGAATTATTTCGCGGATTTTCCGACACTCGGCATCGATTCAAACGGCGCGTATGTGAGCGGCGATTTATTTGATCGCTTTCAGAACCCGGTCGGACCAATTGTCGTGAGTATCCCAAAGAGCAGTCTGCTCGCCACGCCGCCTTCGACGGCCGGTTTCACGTCGTCCGGAGTTTTGAGTTACGCCTCACGTGGTGACATTCTCCAGTCTGCCGTGACAACGGGAAACGCCACGACACCGGAAGTCGTTCTCGCAGTCGGGGACTTGGGACTGGATTTTCAACCGCATTCCACTTTGATTCTTTCCGATTTCCAGAATTCGTCCGGGTCTCTGACGCTTTCCGGAAGAACCGTGCTGACGGTTCCGGCTTACAACCTGCCGATCAATCCTCGCCAACCTAGCGGCACTGATAATCTCGACGACGGAGACGCGCGCATTAGCGCTTTCGCGCG
>DASYTB010000432.1:0-7620 GCA_036002705.1 Verrucomicrobiia bacterium | reverse complement strand
ACGTCAAGGCGCTCGTCAACATGGTGATGAACATCAATACGGCTGGTCTGGCCGAGGGCCTCGCGCTCGGGGAAGCTTTGGGAATTGACCTCTCGACGTTGCGCGAAGTCTTTTCCCAAACCGGGGCGGCCTCGCGGGTTTTGCAAACCGATGGCGAGGATATGCAGAACCGTGAGCATTCCTGCTTTTTCTCGGGTTCCCACGCCGCCAAAGACTCGGGCATTGCCCTGGCCCTGGCGAAACGCGAGAAGCTGAATCTGCCGCTCGCCGCCGCGACGAAGAAGCAGTACGACCGGATGGTGGCGGAAGGCGTCGGGGAACTTGATAAATCCGGGGTAGCGGAACTCACTTTTCGCGGGCGCTTGAAGAAAAAGAAGAAGTAAGCTCTCGGGCGGACTCAGCTCCACCGCCGGGTTAACTTTGAACTCCGGTTGAGCCCCCCTTTGACGCCTCAATCGTAAAGCCTCCGAATACCGAATCGGGGGAAGCCGCTCTTGCTCCCCGAGAGGGCTGCCATAGCTTCTTCGTGGAGATAGCATATGGGAGCAAAGGTGGGAACGATTGCGATTCCGGGGGTTCAGGTTGACACAACACAGTTGCGGGAATTCGTCTTCGGACCGCGGCCCCATCGCACCTTGTGCCGGGTGATCGTCTGGGCCATTCTAACCCTCGCTTTCTTCCACAACTTGCTCGTCCCGATCCAGATAATTGGTTCGAGCATGTATCCGACCTATCGCAACGGCTCGTTAAACCTGGTCAACCGGCTTTCCTATTCCAAACGGCCGCCGGGGCGCGGAGACGTAATCGCCTTGCGCGCGGAGGGCGAACTTCTCCTCAAACGAATTGTGGCGGTGCCAGGTGAGACGGTATCCATCCGGCGCGGGCGCTTGCAGATCGATGATAAACCGGTCCTCGACGAATTCTCTTTGGAGAAGATTCCATGGGAAATGGACCCGGTTAAGTTGGACCACGACGAATACTTCGTCATCGGCGACAACCGCGCTGCCTCGATTTTCTGCAAAGTTCCGAAAAGCGATATCCTCGGGAAAACAATTTTCTGATTCGTTCGTAAAACTGATCCGCCCTACGTCGATTACTCAGGAAAGAACCTGAGTGAACTCGAATTCCCGCGACACGATCCTGTCGCCAGAACTCCTCCAAACAGGGATTCATGCCGGAAGCGGATTTATCATATGGTTTTCATAATACACCTGCGCAGCGGCGCTCGAACTGCCCTCGGTGGTATCTTTAAGATCGCTTTAAGATCGACGTGGTGTTCGAATTAGGTAAGAGAAGTGATTAGAGCGAATACTTCAATAATCAGCGAAACAGAAAAGGAAATCCATCATGACAACACTCCGACGAAAGGCCGCGCTGACATTTCTCACGCTCACACTTTTTGGCTGTGCTGAACCGGAGCCACCGAAAGCGACCACTACCGTAACGACAATACAGACGACACGGGTGGTCAGTTTGAAAATTGGCATGAAGGGGAGTGACGCGATTGCCCAGGCCGGCATTCCGTGCGATCCGTCCACTATTCGGGCGATCGATGCGGGAGGCAACGTGACGTTGAACTACCAGGGGCGTTCTTACGTTTTTTCCAAAGGCGTCCTGGAGGCGGTTCGTTGAGAATCCTAAACCAGCATCTGGTTTTGTTTCGGATTGGATTGGCAACGAATCCTGTTTGGTTATGATTTGGCTTATGAATGAGGTGAAGAGAAAATGGGCGGTGAGCCTGGTCGTCGTGCTCGTGTTCGGTTACCTGATTGGCTTTTACGATGGAAGCGGCGGGTGGCGGGTTCCGACGGGTTTGCTGGCATTTCTTTTATGCGTGCTAATTCTGGCGCTGCCGAAGTTAGCGGCGCTCCTTCTTTTTCAAGCGCGCGTATTGTGGCGGAGGCGGCCGCCCGGTGGCGGTTCTGATGATCCGCCGACGGTGTGGGTCCCCCGGCCGCCGGGTGGAAGACCGCCGGTGCTGTTTGCGAAGCAGGGGTATGCGGTTAAATGACGAAAGAGCAAATTCCAAATGCCAAGGAAGAACCGATGACGAAGAGCCTGGGTAAACAGCCAGCGGTGGTGACGTTTGATCGCAAGCCTTTCAGCGTGGAATTGCGCGAGGTGGCAGTGCCGGCGATTGGCGAGCAGGACGTGCTGCTGGAAGTCGCGGCTGTCGGGGTTTGCGGGAGCGATCTGCACATGTGGACGGGAGATCACAGTTGGAACGTGGCTTATCCGTGCGTTCTCGGTCATGAATTTGCCGGGCGGA
This sequence comes from Verrucomicrobiia bacterium, assembly GCA_036002705.1. Lineage (GTDB taxonomy): Bacteria > Verrucomicrobiota > Verrucomicrobiia > Limisphaerales > SXQI01 > DASVNK01. The sequence continues at coordinate 5,351 of DASYTB010000432.1, read as the reverse complement.
TCGCGGAGGTTGGGCCAGGAATTCGGAATTTCAAGACGGGAGACCTGGTAGTGAGTGAAACGGCCGCGGTGATCGATCCGGAGAACCCGATGAGCCGGGTGGGACTGTATAACCTTGATCCGACGCGGAAGGGGTATGGGGCGGCGGTGGATGGGGCGATGACGCGGTATGTTCGAGTGCCGTCGCGAATCCTTCATCGAGTGCCAGAGAATTTGCCACTCGAAAAGGCGGCTCTCTGCGAACCGTGCGCGGTGGCCTACAACGCGACGGTGGTTAATTCCGCGATTGAACCGGGCGATCGGATCGTGGTGCTAGGCCCGGGGCCGATTGGGATTCTCTGCGCCGCGCTCGCGCGATTGCGCGGGGCGGAGGTGGCGGTGGTTGGGTTGGAACGTGATCGCAAGCGTCTGAAAATCGCGGAGAGTTACGGTTGTATTTCGATCACGGGCGATGCCACCGGTTGGGCGAATGAGCGCGATGGGTTGGGCGCGGATGGAGTCATAGACGCGACGGGATTTTCTGACTCACTCAAAACGGCTTTGGAAATCACGCGACCGGCTGGATGGATCACGAAGGTGGGTTGGGGGCCGAAGCCGTTCGATCACTCACTTGATCCGCTGGTGCAAAAGAATCTGCGCCTGCAGGGCAGCTTCAGTCATAATTGGCCGGTTTGGGAACGGGTGATCCAGCTTTTGTCGTCTGGACAGCTCAATATCGCTGCGGTGATAGGCGGCCACTGGAAGCTGGAAAAGTGGAAGGAAGCGTTCGAGACGATGCATTCGGGAGAGATTGTTAAGGCTGTGCTGGTGGCCTGATGGGGTTCAGTCCGCTTCGAGCGTGAAAATCCGAACGGGGGCGTTCTTCCTCAGTTCTACGTGTGCGTCCGCGAAAACGCCGTTGGCGCGATGCTTTCCTGCCTTCGGTCCGGTGACCCCTCGATCCGTGTCGGAACTTCGTTCATTACCTCCACTGTGGCGATAGCAGACATTTGCGGTCAGCATTCCGTCCGCATAAAGGGCGGCGTCCCACCCGTCCGTATCCGCGTAAAGAATGGTGCCGGAAGGATCGTGCATCTGGCGTGAGCCGATGTTCGTGGCGCCATCATTGATATAGCAATTCTGAGCGTAGGCGAGAAAACCCCAGAAGCCGCCTTCGCGCAGGCCGCTTTTGATCGCTTCGCCGGCTTGAGCTTTTTGGAGGCTGGAAGGACAGATGAAGACTCCCTGGCCTGAGATGTTGTCCTTGCGTCCCAAGAAGGGCTGAAGCTGCCGGTACCAGATGGGCGGGTTGGCGAGAGTTTGGAGATTCGCAGGGGGCCAGCCGATGGGATAAGCCTGATTGTCTTCGTCGAACATCATCGCGGCCAAACCGAGTTGGCGGAGATTGCTTTGGCATTTGGCGGACTTGCCTTTGTCCTTCGCGCGCCCCAAAGCGGGAAAGAGGAGCGCCGCCAGGATCGCGATAATCGCGACGACAACCAGCAGTTCAATCAGAGTGAAGCCGCTCTTGGACCCCGATGAAATTGCGAGTCTGGGTTGTCGCATGAAGTCGGTTTTACGAGAAACGCCGGCCTAGCAACAGCAGAATCGCCGCACACCAAAAAGGCGAGCGGCGATTCACGAATAGGTTTTGAGAGAGCGGTTAGCGACGGAAGGGGACCCAGGCGCTTTCCGGTTCGTGCGAGGCACAGGCCTGGTTGATCGGAGCGTCCGGCGAAGAAGTGTTGGCTTGCACGAGCTTGTTTGACAGCAGAAACGCTTCGACTTCTTCACCGCTTACGTCCGGTAGCATCCGTCCATTGACTTCAACGCAGGGACTGAGCATCTGGCCGCTCTTTTCGATCATTTCCTGGCGCTGGGCAGGATCGTTAATGATATCGCGGTCTTCAAAGGACAGGTCGTACTTGCGCATGATGGCGCGGACCCCCTGGCTCCAGCCGCAACTGGGTTTCAAATAGGCGACGATTTTAGGCTTCTCCATAATTTGCACTCCAATGGGCAAAAACGTGCCACAGGGGAGGTTTTTGGCAATCGATTACTTCTTCAAGTCCTTTCTCGGAAAGAGTGGCGAGGGTTGGCCGATCTGATGGCCTTCGGTTAGTGCGCCCCAGGTGAGATTCGCGAGTGTTTGGGTTGAGCTGCCGAGATTCAATTGTTCGAGAATCTTTGCGGAGGTTTCGATCAACACCGGCGCGATGAGAATGGCAATGATTCGGCAGATTTCGCCGAGGTTATAAAGGACTTCGTCGAGGCGTTTGGATAGGGCGGGATCCTTCGCGAGCTTGAAGGGGGCGGTTTGGTCCACGTATTGATTGGCGCGGGCGATTAGACCCCAGATGGCGACGAGGGCGTGCTGGAGTTCATGCTTTTCGTAATGGGCGCGGGCTTTCGCGAGAAAGTCAGAGGCTTCGCGCTCAAGTTCGTTTGAACGCGGCGGAACTTTTCCGGCACGGTAGCGATTGACCATGGAGAGTGAACGGTTGACCAGATTGCCGAGCCCATTGGCAAGCTCAGCCTGGTAACGCGACTCGAAGCCGGCGTCGGTCCAATTGCCGTCGGGTCCGAGATCGAGTTCGCGAGTAACGTAATAACGAAAAGCGTCAAGGCCCCATTCGGCGATGACAGCGGCGGGATCGACGATATTGCCGGTGGATTTGCTGATTTTATCGCCGTTCTTCTGCCAGAAGCCGTGAGCGATGATTTGTTTGGGGAGCGGCAGGCCCATGGCTTTCAGCATGATGGGCCAGAAGACAGCGTGGAATTTGAGGATATCTTTACCGATAAGATGGGTGTCCGCGGGCCACAACTCCAGATGTTGTTGAAAGCTTGGCAGCAAGGCCAAGGTGGAGTTCTCAAGCCCGAGTGTTTTGACGACTGTTGAGTCGCCGTAAGCGGCGGGAATCGTCACGTAATTGACGAGGGCGTCGAACCAAACGTAGGTGACATAGGCGGAGTCGAATGGGACGGGAATACCCCAGTTCAGGCGCGCTGTGGGGCGAGTAATGCAGAGGTCTTCGAGCACGTTATTTTTGAGAAGCCCGAGGACTTCGTTCCGGCGATAGGAAGGGAAAATAAAATCCGGATTGGCTTCGATATAATCAATCAGCCATTGCTGGTGCTGCTGGAGCTTGAAGTAATAATTCTCTTCGACGAGGTAGGTGACTTCGCCGTAAATCGGGTCCCAGGTTCCATCGGGCCGGCGTTCCTTTTCCGTGAGAAAGGTTTCCTGCCGCGTCGAGTAAAAGCCCTTGTACTCGGCTTTGTAAAAATGACCGGCGGCGTGCAGCTTGCTTAAAATGGCCTGAACGACGGTTTTGTGACGCGCTTCGGTGGTGCGGATGAAATCGTCGTTCGACAGTTTCACACTGGCGGCGATGCGCTTCCAATCCTGCGAGAGTTCATCGCAATAGCGCTGCGGATCTTTTCCTTCCTCCTGCGCCGCCTTCTGCACCTTCTGGCCGTGTTCATCCAGGCCGGTCAAAAAAAAAGGCTGGCGCCCCAACGCGGTTTCCACGCGAGCGATGATATCAGCCATGACCTTTTCGTAAGCGTGGCCGAGGTGCGGCTGCCCATTTACGTAATCAATGGCGGTGGTGATATAGAACCGTTTGCTCATCCCGGCGCTACTGTGGAGGAACGGGAGGGATTTGGGAAATCCGAATTCCGAATCGCCGCAGTCCGAATAGGGTTCGAAGCTGCGAAAATCCGGGTGTCAAACGCAACCGGCCTAGGTTTGAGCAAGCTTTTTGAGGAGGCCGGTTGTTGATTTACCCGGCACGAAGGGGATGAGCACAATCCTGCCGCCCGCGCTTTCCACGATCCCGCGTTCGTTTTGATCGAGGGTGTCGAGAGTGTAGTCGCCGCCTTTGACGTAGATATCCGGCTTGGCGGCGGCGAGGAAATTTGTGGCCCGCACATCCGGGAAGACGCAGACGGCCTGAACCGACTCGAGCGCGGCCATGACCGCCGCGCGATCCTGTTCGCTATTCACGGGACGGCCTTCCCCTTTCAAGCCGCGCACGGCGTCATCTCCATTGACTCCCACGAGGAGAGCGTCGCCAAGATTACGCGCGGTCTCGAGGTAGGTGACGTGGCCGAGATGAAGGAGGTCGAAACAGCCATTGGTAACCACGAGGCGTTTGCCCGTCGCCCGAAATTTTTCGCGCCAAACGTCGAGTCCGGCATAAGGCACAATCTTCGCTCTGAGATTCATGGCGGTATTGTGAGGAACGGATTCAGGAAATCGAACGAAATTCCATGCAGCGTTCATATCAAAAAGCCAAAACCATTAAAACTATTACTAAACAATCTTGCTCCGGAGATTGATCCAACTATAAAGCACAAGGGTTCGCCTTTTTTTTTATGCGGGGAAAGAGTGCCAGCAAAGATCCGAAAGTTACACGTCGGGCAATGGCTCTTGCGGCTCATCCGGACGACATCGAATTCCTCATGGCGGGAACGTTGCTCTTGTTGAAGGGATGTGGATTTGAAACTCACTACATGACCCTGTCCAACGGGAATTGTGGCAGCATGCAATGGCCTGCGGAAAAAACCCGCCGCATTCGGAGGCAGGAGTCAATCGCCGCCGCGAAGATTCTGGGTGCTCACTATCATCCGAGCCTGGCCGATGATCTCGAAATTGTGTACGAGGTGAAACTATTGCGGCGGCTGGCGGCGGTCATCCGTGACGTGCGCCCAAACATTTTGCTCATTCCGTCGCCGCAGGATTATATGGAGGATCACACGAACACGTGCCGCCTGGCCGTGACCGCCGCGTTCACTCGCGGCATGCCGAATTTCCGAACGACGCCGGCTCGAAAGGCGAACTCCGAAGAAGTAATTCTCTACCACGGGATGCCGCATGGGCTACGGGATGGTCTGCGACAACGGATCATTCCGGAATTGTTTGTTAATACCGAGTCCGTGCACGAATTAAAGCGGCAGGCTCTCGCCGCGCATGCCAGTCAAAAAGAGTGGCTCGACGCGACGCAGGGAATCGATTCGTATTTGCAAATGATGGACGAGATGTCGCTGGAGCTGGGACGAATGTCCGGCCGTTTCAAACATGCCGAAGGCTGGCGGCGGCATTCGCATTTTGGATTCTCTCCGAGGGATGACGATCCCCTATCCCGAGTATTCGGGAATCTCAGCGTCAAAAAGAGAGAGCGAGAATAAAGTGGATCGCGCAGCCTATTTTCCTGAGTTCAACTGTTTCTCCAGATCAGGATTGGGAGCCTGGCCGAGGGCAAGCGCTTTATTGTAATGATACCGCGCCAATTCGAGGAATGGCGGGCGCTGGGTGGCGTAGATGACGGCGAGGTTGTGGTGGGCGCCGGCGTAATTTGGGTTCAG
>DASYTB010000431.1:0-6002 GCA_036002705.1 Verrucomicrobiia bacterium | reverse complement strand
TTCCTTCAACGTCACGATTGCTTTTTTCCAATCGGAGGTCTGTCCAGCCTGGGCAGTGCGCTGGCGGCGATACTTGCCGGAAACATTCATCGTGTTCACGGCGAGCACATTCACCTTGAACAGTTCTTCCACCGCCCTGCGAATCTGCAGCTTGTTCGCGCGCCGATCCGCAATAATGGTGTACTGGTTGAAATCGCCTTGACGCGTGCCTTTTTCGGTCAGGCGGACTGTTTTAATGACATCGAAATTGTTCATTGGCAAGTGCCCTCGTAATTTTTTAAGCGACGGCCTGTTCGGTTGTTTCCGAGGCCAGCCGTTTATCCAGCAGCTCTAAAGCGCCGCGCGTAAAGAGCACATGCTTGTAGCGCAGAAGTTGATACGTGTTCAGGCTCGCTGGATTGGCGAGTTCCACTTTTTGCACGTTGCGGCTGGCTAAAGTGAGGTTGTGGTTGCCGGGATCCGCGACGATCAACGTGCTGCCCGAAACGTTCAGCGAGTTGAGCAACCCTACGAAAGCCTTGGTTTTCGGTGACTCCAGTTTGATGTCATCCAAAACCACGACATCGCCCGCTTTGACGCGCTCGGTCAGGGCCTTGCGCAGCGCGAGCTGTTTGGTTTTCTTCGTAACCTTCTTTGAGAAATCACGGGGCTTCGGCCCAAACACCACGCCACCGCCGCGCCACAAGGGCGAAGCAAATGAACCGGCGCGCGCGCGGCCCGTGCCCTTTTGACGCCACGGTTTCTTTCCACTGCCCGCGACTTCACCCATGGTCTTGGTGCAGGCGGTCCCGCTCCGTTGCGCCGCCATATAAGCGACGACGACATCGTGCACCGCCTGGCTGCCCTTGCCCTCCTCGACGGGCTGGAACGCCAGGTTTATTTCACCCTGCTCCTGGCCCTGAGAATTTTTTATTGTGAGCTTCATCTGCAAGTCCTCTTACTTTTTCGCGGCGGCAGCTTTCGCCGCCATGAACGCTTTCGACCTCTTTTTCGCCTCGCGGATGACGACGTAATCACCTTTCGATCCGGGGATTGCCCCTTTGATCAAAATGACGTTGTCTTCCGGACGCACCTGGATCACTTCCAGGTTCTGCGTCGTGCGCTGGACCTGGCCCATGTGGCCCGGCATCTTCATCCCGCGCATAACGGTTCCGGGAAACAAACGTTGACCGATGGCGCCCGAACGGCGATGCCAGCCCTTCGCGCCGTGGGTTGAATCACCGCCACGAAAACCGTGGCGCTTCACCACGCCTTCGAAACCACGTCCCTTTGTGACGCCAATCGCATCCACAAAGTCACCAACCGCAAAAAGATCAGGCCCGACTACGTCGCCCGTCTTTACTTCCTTCGAAAAATCGCGGACTTCCTGTAACCGTTTCGTTGCCTGAATGCTGTTTTTCTTGAAATGTCCAAGCAAACCCTTCGCCACACGGGTTTCGCGCTTCTGGTCGTCAAAACCAAGCTGAACAGCCTGGTAACCATCCGTTTCAACCGTTTTCACCTGGACCACGCGATTCGGTCCGGCGAGGACGACCGTCACGGAAACCGCGTTCCCGTTCTTATCGTAAACGCGGGTCTGTCCCATTTTCTTACCGATCAAAGCGAGCATAAACTTAAATCTTGATGGTGATATCGACGCCTGCGGGAAGGTTAAGCTTTTTCAACTCATCCACGGTTTTAGCGGTCGGTTCAATAATGTCGAGCAAGCGCTTGTGCGTGCGTTGCTCGAACGTCTCGTGTGATTTCTTGTCCGCATGCGGTGAACGAGCGACCGTGAAACGCTCAATGCGGGTCGGCAAGGGAATAGGGCCTGCCACACGTGCTCCGGTGCGCTTCACCGTCTCCACAATATCGTGCGCCGATTGGTCAATGACCCGGTGGTCGTACGCTTTGAGCCGGATGCGTATGCGTTGTCCTGCCATAAGGTTTAAAAGAACAAAATTCTAACTTGGTTTATTTAATCTTAATCCTAATCTTACTCTTAATCGCTGAATCGTAATCCCAACCGATTAGGTTCTTGCGGCCGGTTTATCTTTCCTGGTTTCCATGATCGTCTCGACGATGTTTGCGGGCACCGGCTCGAATGCGAACGGTTCCATCGAATAGGCCGCGCGGCCCTTCGACAGAGAGCGAATCGCCGTCGCGTAGCCGAACATTTCCGCGAGCGGAACTTCCGCATTAACGCTCACGATATTTCCCTTGGTTTCAATGGCCACGATCTTTCCGCGGCGCCGGCTCAAGTCACCCACAATATCCCCCTGATAATCCTGCGGCGTGGTACACTCGACCTTCATGATGGGCTCGAGAAGGATGGGATGCGCCTTCTTCGCCGCGTCCTTGAGCGCGAAGATGCCCGCCATTTTGAAAGCTAATTCATTCGAATCAACTTCGTGGAATGTTCCGTCCACCACCTGGACCTTGATATCCACGACCTGGTAACCGGCCATAACACCGCCCTTGATCGCTTCTTCAATTCCATCAATGACCGCCGGGATGTACTCCTTCGGAATGGCGCCACCGACAACTTTGTTTTCGATCTCGATTCCCTTACCTCGTTCGTTCGGCTGCACTTTGACGTATGCATGGCCGTACTGGCCGCGCCCGCCGGACTGACGGATAAATTTTCCCTCACCGTCGGCCGCCTTCGTGAATGTTTCGCGGTAGGCGATCTGCGGAGCGCCCGCGCTCGCCTCGACCTTGAATTCGCGAAAGAGCCGGTCGCGAATGATTTCCAGGTGCAACTCACCCATCCCGGCGATGATAAGCTGGCCTGTTTCCTCGTTCGTGAAACAACGGAAGGTCGGATCTTCTTCCGCCAGACGCTGCAAGCCTTCGCCCATCTTCTCACGATCAGCCTTGGTCTTCGGTTCGACCGCCATGCTGATGACCGGTTCAGGGAACGTCGGCGGTTCGAGCATGATGTCGAACTCTTCGTCGCAAAGCGTATCGCCCGTCGTGATATTTCTGAGGCCGACCAGCGCGGCAATATCACCCGCATAAACGGAATCCACATCAATGCGTTTGTCCGCCTGAATCATCATCACGCGACTCACGCGATCCCGCTTGCGCGTCCGGGGATTATAAATCGTGTCGCCCTTCTTCAGCATTCCGCTATAAACGCGGAAGAATACGAGCTTGCCCACGTACGGGTCGGTCCAGAGCTTGAACGCCAGCGAACAGAACCTGCCATTATCGTCAGAAGGCACTGGCGCTTTGTCTTCCGTTCCAGGAACGTGCCCCTCGGTCGGCGGGATATCCAGCGGCGAAGGCAAATAATCGATGACAGCGTCCACCAATGGCTGCACGCCCTTCTTCTTGAAAGCCGACCCACACAGCACCGGAACGAATTCAATCTTGCAGGTCAGCCGGCGAATGGCTTTCTTCAAAACATCCGCCGGAATCTCCTTTTCTTCGATGACATATTCCGCGATCTCGTCGTCCTTATTGGAAATCGCGTCAATTAATTCTGTGAGCGCATCCTTGGCCTTTTCTTTCAGTTCCGCCGGAACTTCGGCGACTGAATATTTCAGTCCCGCTTCATCTTTTTCGTCATAGATGATCGCCTTCTGCGAGATGACATCAATTACCCCCTTGAGCTGATCTTCCGCGCCAATCGGTATGACCACCGGATAGGCGTACGCCCCGAGCTTCTTGCGCATCTCATCGACCGCGTTGTCGAAGTTGGCGCCGGTCCGGTCCATCTTATTAACGAAAGCAATTCGGGGAACTTTGTATTTAGTGGCTTGGCGCCAAACGGTTTCGGATTGCGGCTGCACACCGGCCACACCGCAGAAGACCGCCACTGCGCCATCGAGCACGCGCATCGAACGTTCCACTTCCGCCGTGAAATCAACGTGTCCAGGAGTATCAATGATATTCACCCGGTGCGGGATATTCTTGTAAAGCTTATCGATCCCGTCGTCCTTTTGCGTCCAATAGCAGGTGGTGGCAGCGGAAGTAATCGTGATGCCGCGCTCGCGTTCCTGTTCCATCCAGTCGGTGACAGTATTGCCGTCATCGACATCACCCATCTTGTGGATGAGGCCGGTATAAAACAGAATGCGCTCGGTCGTGGTGGTTTTGCCCGCGTCAATGTGCGCGGCAATACCGATATTGCGCGTCCGCTCTTGCGAATACTGCCGGCCCGGTGCGTTCACCGATTTTTTCTGCTCCGGCTTCTTTTGTTCTAATACCGCTTCCATCTGCTTCTAAGAGAATAAAAACGCCCCGATGTTTTCGGCCACGGGGCGTACTTTGTTTAAAATCTGGTTACCAGCGGAAGTGCGCGAAGGCCTTATTGGCCTGCGCCATCTTATGCACTTCGTCGCGCTTGCGGATCGCCGCGCCCTGGCCCTGATAGGCATCCATGATCTCGGACGCGAGGGCTTCGGTCAGAGGCTGGCCTTTGCGACCGTCTGCAAAGTTCACCAGCCAGCGCAACGCCAGCGACATCTGCCGCTCCGGCGGCGCTTCCAGTGGCACCTGATAGGTCGCGCCACCGACCCGGCGCGCTTTCACTTCGAGGCGCGGCTTGGCGTTTTCCACCGCCCGCTGCAAAATCTCCAGCGGATTGGAATTCGGATTCTTCTCCGCGATGCGATCAAACGTCCCGTAAACAATCCGCTGGGCGAGGCTCTTCTTCCCGCAGATCATCACGACATTAATCAGGCGACTCACCAAAGCACTGTTGTACTTTGGATCCTCGCTGACATCGCGTTTTTCGGCTCGGCGTCTTCTCGACATATCAACAAAAAAATTACTTGGCGGTTCCTGCGGCCGCTGCTCCTGGTTTCGCGGCTTTCGGACGTTTCACTCCATACTTCGAGCGGCTCACACGACGCTTCTCCACGCCGGCAGCATCAAGAGTTCCGCGAACAATGTGGTAACGAACCCCGGGAAGATCCTTAACCCGACCGCCACGAACCAGGACAATCGAGTGTTCCTGAAGGTTGTGCCCTTCGTCCGGGATGTAAGCTATCACTTCGTAACCGTTCGTCAATCGCACCTTGGCCACCTTCCGCATCGCTGAATTCGGCTTTTTCGGCGTGCGCGTCATCACCTGCAAGCAGACCCCGCGGCGAAACGGAGCCTTCTCCAGAGCCGGCGACTTGCTCTTGTACTTCAACTTGTTTCGTCCTTTTCGGACGAGCTGGTTAATAGTCGGCATTAAATTATGATGCGACGGTTTAAAATCGGGTTATATATCGTTTCCAGAACCCCTGGAGAAACGGAGCGCGAATCTTACCACCAGCCTTTTCCATTGCAACTGGTTTTTAAAAATTTCTTTCCCAACCCCTTGATCCCTCCGCTTTTTAATGGGACCGCACCCTCCAAACCTCTGACTGTTACCGTGCGAAAACTCCGGGCCCGCGCCGCCCCGTTTAAATTTGAGCCGCTCAATCTAATGCGGATTTTGCAACACGCAACTTTGCAATTCTGCTGATCGATCTGAACGACGTTCTTCAGTGGACGTTGACGGGAGTTCGCGGTCAGTGGCGCGCCGAAGAATGGCCTTTTTGTTGCTGTTCTTGGCCCATGCTGTGTCGCAATTTATCGCTCGCTTGCCCGTTACTCCTGATTTGGTCCGCGTTCGGGGCTGACCGCCGAGTCAATCAGGAGGGTCGGCTTCTCGGGGATCCACCGGTCGTCACGCAGCCGGCCCTATTCAATACACCCGAGGCAGATGCAATTCTCTCGGCTATGCAGATCTTTCCTCTGGATAATCCCTGGAATGAGGATATCTCCCGGCGTCCGGTGCTGACCAATTCCAGCGCGATGGTTGCACAGATAATGACGGACTTGCGTTCGGACCGGCGGACGTTGCGTCTCTTTTTCGAGATGAATTTCGTTCTGGTTCCGGATAATCAGCCGCTCGTTCCAATCAACTTTTTCAACTATCCGGACGAATCAGAGCCCAGTCCATATCCGATCCCCTCAAATTTCCCCGTCGAAACCTGGCCACGCGAGACCGGCATGGAGACTTTGAGCGACAGGCAAAAGGA
>DASYTB010000430.1:0-6252 GCA_036002705.1 Verrucomicrobiia bacterium | reverse complement strand
TGCTCCGCCCGGAAAGCATCTTCGCGAACGCCGCGCCCAGTCCGCACATTCCGCAACGAGCCAAACGAGCCATTTTTCTTTTCCTGAACGGCGGCCCTTCCCACGTCGATACCTTCGACCCGAAGCCCGCGCTGCGAAAATATGAAGGGCAGCAACCCGACGGCGCGCTCTTCAAGAAAAGCACGGGCTCGGGCTTCATGCCTTCCCCTTTTGAATTCAAAAGATGCGGACAAAGCGGGATCGAGGTCAGCGAACTGCTACCGAACATCGGGCGAGTGATCGATGATTGCTGTGTCATTCGCTCCATGAAAACGGATGTGCCGAATCACGAACCCGCGTTGATTCAGATGCATACCGGCAATGTGCAGCCGATTCGCCCTTCGATGGGATCATGGCTGCTTTACGGCCTAGGCACGGAAAATCAGAATTTGCCCGGTTACGTGGTACTGCGTCCGAGCACGAAAATCGTGGTCGGTCCCGCCTTGTGGAGCAGCGGCTTTCTTCCCGCGCAATTCCAGGCGACCAGCGTCGTCACGTCAGACATGACCGTCGAAAAACTGGTCGCGAATATTCGCAATCCGAAAATCGGTTTCGATGAACAGCGCGAGCAACTCGACCTGCTCAACACGCTGAACGAACATCATTTGGCGGCTCGCAACGGGGACGCCCAGCTCGAGGCGGAGATCAAAACGATGGAAACCGCCTTCCAAATGCAACGGGAAGCACTGAACGTTTTCGACATCAGCAAAGAACCGGAATCAACGCGCAAAATGTATGGCGAAAGCACCTTCGCGCGCTCGTGCCTGCTCGCGCGTCGTCTGGTCGAATCGGGCGTCCGCTTCGTGACCGTCTATTACACCAGTTCGGATAATCAGCCGTGGGACACGCATGCGGATAACGATAACCGACATCGAAAGCTTTGCGCCGATGCCGATCTGGCGGCGGCCGCGCTCATCAGCGATTTGAAATCACGCGGCCTCCTCGATGATACGCTGGTGATTGTCAGTGGCGAGTTCGGCCGAACTCCTTACGCCGAAAACCGGAAGGAAGACAAGCAGAAGGCCACCCCAGCCGGGCGCGATCATCACCACACCGCTTTCAGCACGCTCCTCGCGGGCGGCGGCGTAAAAAGCGGGATGGCTTACGGAGCGTCCGACGAACTCGGCATGCACGCCGTGGAAAACCCAGTCCACGTTCACGATCTGCACGCGACCATTCTCTACCTGATGGGCCTGAATCATGAAAAACTCACCTACCGCTACGCCGGGCGCGACTTCCGGTTGACGGATGTGCATGGGAACGTCGCGCGTGAGATAATCGCGTAATTGGAATGGTCGGTAGGCGGTGTAGATCGTATCCCGCAAATTACGCCTAATCCGGAACTTTTGGCCGCCGCAGACATGCCGGAGCCTTGAGCCATCGGCTTCGGTCTCAAGGCGCCTGGCTCTGGAGCTTTTTGAGCTTTTTCGCGAACGCCGTGTCTCTGCGGGGTGCGCCGCAGAGTTAGCGGGAACCCCACTTGAGGAGTTTCTGGGCTTTGCCGCCCGCCGGGATGTTCCGCTGAACTACACGTCGGGCGATCTCAATAGCGATAGAAAGACAGCCCGCGTGGTGAGACTGTGAAGTCGTCTCCAACGCGTCCCCGTTGATCCTCTTGGCGAGATACTCATTGCAGGAAATTCTTCCTCGAATCGCGAGCGAAGTTCTGGTTCCCGACGAAGTTTTTTCAGAAGTCGCGGCAATCGGAAACAACCTTCCGGAAGCAAGCGCTATGAGAGGCGAACTGGTTCAAAGTCCAGTCCTGCTCTCAACGTAGAAGTCCTGAGCCAGCGGCGTGAACAATTCAGACACTCGGGGCGGGGGAAATTGCGATCGTACTCCTCGCAAAAGAATTGAACGCCGACGTCGCGCTGATCGACGATCGCAAAGGGCGACAACTGGCGGAGGCGAATGGAATCCGCGTGCTTGGCACGACAGGGTTGTTCGAGGTCGCATGCGAAAAGAGTATTCTTCCTGATCTGCGCGGGAGTCCAATCTTTTGCGAGAAGTCACGTATATCGATAAGAGACTTCTTAACGATAGCCTTAAACGATTCAAATTACCGTCCCTCTGAGCGGGTCAATTATTCACGGTCTTCTTCGCTGACTGGAATTGGATCGGCGGTTTGGATAAACCGGGCTCTGGTCCCCAGATTTTGATGTTGTCGATTTTTCCGGTGTCGTCGAAGGAGCCGAAGCCCACATATCCGGCACCGAAAGTTTTGTCTTCGGCGGTCATGATCGGGAGAGTCATGTCGTCGAAGTACACTTTGATCATTCCGTCGGAAAGCTTCCGTTCCAGCCGGACCTTGTGCCAAAGATCGAGCCCCCAATTCACGCCACCGGTTGTGGTCTTCGCGATCTTGACGCGGGGTTTTTCATTAACGATGAAAATATTGTGCGCGTGTTCATCGGCTTTAGTGGCGATGTGCGCGTAATAAAAGTGGTTGGGATCTTGAAAGCCGAAAAAGAGGCACATATCACGATGGCCATATTCTTTGCCGGTTTGCTTTAATTCGGCTTCGAGCACGAAATCACCAAAGGTTTTGTCTTTGACGAGCGCGATGTTGAATGGGGAACGGTAAGCAGGCGTGTACTTGCTTTCGCCGGCCAGTTCAAGAGAACCGCCGTTTTCTTCTTTGGCGTATTTCCAGGCTTTTGCATCGGTCATTTGAAAGCCGGAAATAGACTCCGGCTTATCAAAGGATTGTTCGTACAAAAGGGAATAGCCTTTGGGCAAAAGGTCCGCCGCATACAGTCGGAACGCCGAAGCGAGGATTAGAATAGCTGCCAGTCTCATGGATTCTATGTAGCGGCGCCTCGTAAGAGCGCGGCTTTATTAAATGGAATCAGCGCCGCCGCCGACGGGCGGGCCACTCAGTTCCTATATAATCTAAACCCGATCGGGAACGACGTAAGGCTTGCGGTAATCTCGTTTGAGCATCTTATTGGCGTCGTCATTATCGATAAACCGCTCGAGGTTCGGATTCATCTTCAGGAAAACACCCAGTGTCGCCGGATTTTTTTTCAGATCGATCTCATTGGCCGCGAGATGCTCCTGCATGCGACCGAACGTTTCCGCGGCCTCTTTATCGTCCTTAATTGCCTCGCGGATTTCATCCGGCGATTTTTGTTGGCCAAGCCGATAGGAGATATTGCCCGTGTGGCAGAGCGCGCTGGAGAGGTGCCCTTCCAAGATTTCGGCGTGCAACTCCTGCCGCTTTCGGCTGCGGACGGCCTCGAGAAAGTTTTGGAAGTGATTGCCGCCGCCCTCGAATTTTTTGATTTGCTGGCCGTCTTTGTCGTAAACAATCGCGCTGCTGTAGTTCGGGATGAGAACGTGGCCACCTTCGCACTCGATTACGTTCCCAACATCGGCACCTTTGTATTGGTCCATCTTTCTGCCCGCGCTTGCTTCGGAAGGCAAGCCACGCACTTCGAAGATGAGAGGAGCTTCCGGATAATCGTGGTAAACAATTTGAGTATTGGGAGTTTGTCCGTCGTCTTCGTAACCTAAACGTCCGCCAATGCTGAAAACTCTGGGCGAGAGCGCATTCACACCCAGAGCCCAACGCGCGATATCCATCTGGTGAATTCCCTGGTTGCCAAGATCGCCGTTCCCGGTGGACCAAACCCAATGCCAATCGTAGTGCAGATTCTTGCGCATGAGCGGCTCTAACGGCGCTGGGCCGCACCACAGGTCGTAATCGATTGTTTTCGGCGGTTCTTGCGGACCGGACACTTTACCGATGCTACCGCGGTATTTATAGCAAAGTCCGCGAGCGAGTTTGATCTTTCCGAGATTGCCATCGCGGATAAATTTGATTCCTTCCTGCACGCCGACTGCCGAGCGAATTTGCGTTCCCGTCTGAACAATCTTGTTGTGGTTGCGCGCCGCCTCGACAAGCTTACGGCCTTCCCAAACTTCATGGGAGACGGGTTTCTCGCAATAAACGTCTTTGCCCGCCTGGATCGCCCAGATTGCCGCCAGCGAATGCCAGTGGTTGGGCGTGGCGATGGAAACGACATCGATATCCTTGTTCTCGAAAAGCTTTCGCAGATCCGTGTAAGTCTGAATCGAGCCGCTCTCGGGAAGGTGATTGATCTCGCGGTCGAGCACGGCTTGATCGGCATCGCAGAGCGCCACCAGGCGAACCCCTTTTAAGCGCCGCCACTCGCTGATGTGCTCCTTGCCCCGCCCGTTGAATCCGATCACAGCCGCGCGAAGATCGTCATTTGCGCCAGCCACTTGGGACCACGAACGCGCGGACAGAGCGGTGGTGGCCGCCGAAACAGTAGCCCCGTAGATAAATTTTCTTCGATTCATTTTCATAAAGTTTCTCCTTGGCCTGGGTATTGGATCATTTTACCGGTTGGGTCTGAGCCCGTCGTGAAGCCGGTCCTCCCATTTGTACTTCTCGTAAGCTTCCGCGATCTTTGCGTCTTTCTCATCGCCCGGGTGAATAATAAAGCGATATTTGAAGGTGATATTATCCCCTTTTGGGACCGTCAGATCTCCAGCGCCCGCCGGCTTTTTTTCGAAATCATGAATGCCGAAGGGATTCGCCGCAAACAACCCATAATCGCGCACGTGCCACCAAGTCGGATGCCGCGGATTGCCTGGGTGATCGAAAATGGCGACGCCCACGGTCTTTCCATCGACAGGCCCGTAATAATCGACCCAGTCGGCGCGCTTACCCCAGGTCGCGTCATCGCGCACTCCTTCGCTATTCACGATGTGGCCTTTGCCGACTTTTCCCGTCAGGCGCATTGTTTCGGCGAGCCGCAGGGCCATCGTCCCTTCCTTGGTGTCGCCGAACTTCAGATCGCCTTCCGAGGCATGCAGAGTGATCTCAAAATCAAAAATGCGCGCGTTGGGATCGGAATAGATTCGCATTGTGCGGTCATCGGTGCAAACGACCTTGCCCGCCGCATCCAGATACTTGTCGCGCGAGCGAATCACACCCACTTTCCCGGACTCGATGGAAACAAACTCGACGTGCTGCTCGGTCCCATGGTTTTTCTCCTCGGCCCAAAAATCCACGCCGTTCATGCTGCCGTGGCCCCACCAGAACGATTTATGGTGCGGATGGTCGTGCGCTTCGTTCTCGCCCGGAGCGAGCGGATAGTTTCGGGTCATCTTAGCTTCGCCGGGTCCTAGAATTGGGAAAAGAATCGGGCGGGAATAGCCCTCGTAAATGTAGTCGGAAAATGGTTCTCCATTGATGGAGACATGCAGCTTGCCTTTCTCGCGCTGAATTTCCACTCCACGGTTGGATTCGGCGGCATAAACTGCAACAGCGCCTATGGCTAAAGCAAAGCAGCACCCGACAATGGTAGTTCTCCTGGACATTGCTTGAACGATAGAAAAAAAAGACGCGGCACGAAAGCTCTTTTTTCCATTTTTCGGAGAACACCACGGCGGGCAAGGCTTTCGCTGACCAGGTAGAAGGAATCACACCCGTCGAACGAACAAACATTTTCACGACTCCCATTCCAAAGACCTTCCTAGCCATTTTGGGAGAACCAGGCGCACGGACATTCTGCTGTTTTGCGGCACGGCTGATGAGGAGTGAAACGCGTCATAGAGAAGGCGGACCGCACGAAGTGCTGTTTGATCACACCTATCTATATCGTTGAATGCCGCGATGACTTTAGTTCGGGCGATTGGACGAGTCTCGCCGCGGTCGGCCTCGGTCCAGGGGAGCGGCGAGAGAAATTCGGTGGTCGATACCGATCCTTCTCCCCACGGGCGCTGCTACCGCGTTCGGCTGACGCAGCAAAACGCTATTCGGCGTTCCGCGTCCGAGGAGATTTCGCGGACACAGGAAGGTTCGGGGAGTTTTCCTCGCTGAGCATTTTTTGCTGGATTGATTCCCGGTGCAGAACTTTGAGTTGAAGTTGAGTGAGGTAGGGGTCCAGTTTGGAAAGAACGAAATAAGCCCATTGCTCTCGAAAGCGACTCCATAAGCCGCGTGAGGCCCTCCATTGCGCCCGATCAATGCGAATACAGTGCTCCAAAGTGCGTTCGAAAAAGGCGCGCGTCTGCGAGGCGAGTTCCGGGTCCTGAACGCGCACCAGCAGTTCGTAATTCACGAGCAGGCTTCTTTTATCCATGTTGGCCGAACCCGCATAAACAACGTCATCGAAAAGGAAGAGTTTGGTGTGGAGGATTTGCGGCTGGTATTCGAAAATCTGGACGCTACCGCGCAGC
>DASYTB010000429.1:0-4288 GCA_036002705.1 Verrucomicrobiia bacterium | reverse complement strand
CCGCGCCTGGTCCGAGAAGAGCTATCCGGGCGGCTACACTTCCTACAGCTCGATGGCGCAATTGCACCGGTTTTCCTCGACCTTTGGCGAACTGGAACGGCGGATCAATCGCCACGTGAAAGCTTTCGCGGCGCATTTGGATTTCGATCTGCGCAAGCGGCGTTTCGAAATGAGTGATTGCTGGGTGAACATCATGCCGAGGCAAGTCGCTCATGGCTTGCATCTGCATCCTCTCTCCTTTATCAGCGGAACCTTTTACGTGAAGACACCTCCGGACTGCGCCAGCATCAAATTCGAGGATCCGCGCCTGAGCAAGTTCATGGCCGCGCCACCCCGCCTGCCAAAAAATCGCGAGGAGAATCGGCAATTCGTCAGCTATCCAGCCGAAACCGGAAAGGTCGTCCTTTTCGAGAGCTGGCTCCGGCACGAAGTGGCGAGCAACCAAAGTGAGGAAGATCGGGTGAGTATTAGCTTCAACTATCATTGGCACTGAGGGTTGAAGTGCTCGAATTGGCATTGGTCTTCGAACGAACGGCGGCGGCTGCCGCGCTCAACTTTCTCGACAGCAATGGGGCGCTTGGGAGTGCTGGATGAAATGAAGCTTTACGATTTCATGGTTGGCATCGCCGAAAAGCGGTTCACGAAAGTTGATCTGGCGAATTACTTCCGGCAGACTGGGTCACAATCAGGATAATTGTCGCGATTTCTGAATCTTCTGCTTGACACCACAACAGGTAGTAGCGTAAGCAGGCCCCACCACAGTATAAAGTATGCGCTGTAGCAATTGTGGGTGCCAGGAAGACAAGGTCATTGACTCGCGGACCTCTCGCGAGGGCGCCACCATCCGGCGACGGCGCGAATGCTTGCACTGTGGGCATCGCTTCACCACCTACGAAGAGATTGAGAATGAAGCGATTACCGTGGTTAAAAGGGATGATCGACGCGAGCCTTTCTCCCGGGAGAAGCTTCTGGCCAGCCTGAGAATTGCCTGCCGCAAACGCCCCGTCAGCCCCAAGACCCTTGAAGAAATCGTGGAACGCATCATCCGTGAAATCGGTGACAAGTACGACCGCGAAGTTCCTTCGATGGCGATTGGCGAACGCGTGATGGCCGCGCTCAAGGACGTGGACCAAATCGCCTACGTTCGTTACGCGAGTGTTTATCGGCGTTTCGAGGAGCCCCGAGACTTCATTCAGGAGATCAAAAAACTGGAGGAAAAAAATGATCCAACTGCACCCTGATTCGTTAATCTTTCAAACCTCACAAGGTGAATTGATCCCTTGCTCGGCGGAAACCGTCACTATCGAATTGATCGGCGACGCCTCGTCCCTGTTGGATCCGGACACTGTCCGGGAAGCCGCAGCAGCGGTCGTCCATTATTTTAAGAATGATCTCGGCCGGGAGACCGTCTCCGTCGCCGAGTTCTCCGATGCTCTGGAAAGGGCGCTGCGCTGTTTCGGTTATGAAGTCTCAACCTCGACAGTCGAAAAGGCCCGTGTCGCGCCGGGAACGGACCTGCGTGATCTGGCCAAGGGTGCGGACGACTTCGAACTGAGCTTTTTTCCCCGGCTGCGGGATGAATTTCACCGCCAGGTCAAAGAGTCTCCGGAGGTCGTGCGCTTTTGCGGATTGCGCGGTTGCGTGAAACAACTGCTCGGCGCCAAACGCTGGTCCCAACGCTGTGATCGGTTCAGCGAGCAAGTGATTGATTTTCTTACTGAATGCCTGAGTATTGAAGGCGGTTCGACCTCGCGCGCGCTGTTGGTGCGATAAACGGTTGCGGCGGGATTTCAAGGGACGCTGGATCGCGTCATGGTGGCTGCGGTCAGTTCGCTTTCCACGAAAGCGAAGCGGCTGACTAACTTTTCAGGGAGAAATGAGTAAAACGTTATTTGAAAAAATTGTGACCAGGGAAATCCCTGCCCAAATCGTCTATGAAGACGATCTGGTGATCGCTTTCCGCGATATCAAACCGGCCGCTCCCGCCCACGCGCTGATCGTTCCGAAGAAACCCATTCCTCGCATCGCCGAGGCCACTCCCGCCGACCACGCCGTGCTCGGACATCTCCTGTTAAAAGCGGCCGAGGTGGCCAAAGGACTCGGGCTTTCGCAATCCGGCTACCGTCTCGTCATCAATAATGGAGCCGACGCCGGAGAATCCGTTCCTCACCTGCACCTGCATATTCTTGGCGGCCGTCACATGAGCTGGCCTCCCGGATGATCTTTGGCCAATGGTGAGTTTCCAAGCAATCTTCTTGCGCTTTTAAACAGGTCGCCAAAGCTTTCCAGCCATGCCGGTTCAGGACCTCACGCCGCAACTGCGCACTCGGCTTAGCCGTGTCGAGCGCGCCGTTGGGCTCTTCGTCAGCATCGCCACCCTTCTGTTGCTCGCGGGATTTGCTTATTATGTTTACAGCACCGGCGAGCGCAAAGGCTGGTGGACCTTCAAAGCGCGTTATTACGCATACGTGGACAGCGGAGCAGGGTTGTCGGTGGGGGGCGATGTTCGCCTCCTCGGTTTCAGCGTGGGCCGCATCATAAAGGTCGAGGCGATGCCCCCCGGAATTTCTCCGCCCGTGTTCCTCCAGTTTTATGTGTTGCATCCGTACGAAGGCTACATCTGGAGCGATTCTGACATGAAGGTCGTGGCCGGAGATTTCCTGGGCGGGCGGGTCGTCGAGATTCTTCCCGGTGGAAGTTCGCTCAAGCGCAATCCCAACGCCAGTGTGCATGCTTCGTACAAGACCTCGGAACGCCCCTATCGGATTTATAACGACGACAGCGGCGAATACGACGTTTATACCGACTCTTCCAAAGGTTACCATCTCATCGCGCTCGAATCACCGGCTGTCACCGAACGCCTGGAATCCATCGCAAATCAGGCCCAGGAGGCGCTGCCGGGGATTCTCGATCTCACGAATCGTCTCAATGTCGTCCTTTCGAATGCGGCCTCGCTTACTTTGGAAGCTCAAACCGTTTTAACCAGCGTTCGCCCGGCGCTGACGAATCTTTCCACGATCACGGCGAACCTTCGGGATCCGAAAGGATCCCTGGGCGAATGGGTTTTGCCAACGAATCTGCACACACAGCTTTTGCGGACACTCGGTTCGGCGAACGATACCTTAACCAACGCCAGCCGCACTCTCGCGAATACGGATACGAATATCACGGGCATCGCGACCAACCTGGATCAAACCCTGATCAACCTCGCGAATATCACGAGCAATTTGAACCAACAGGTCCAAAGCAACACGAATCTGGTCAAAAGCCTTTCAGATATCATTACCAACGCGAACGACATGATCGAGGGACTCAAGCACCATTGGCTGCTGCGTTCCGCCTTCAAGAATCGCGACAAGGAGGAAAAAAAGAAGACGGATCAGGAAAGCGCCCCCGCGCGCGAAACTCCTTTGCCGAAAGCGGGCAAGTGGCGGTAAAATAAATCGGGAGAATATATGAATTATCCAACTCGGGAATTGCCTCGCATGGTTTTAGTTCGCCAGCATTTTTCAAAGGAACGGATCGAGGCTGTCGAAAAAACGGTTTACGAGAAGCTTCTTGCGGCGGGGCTCAAAACGAAAGTGAAGCAAGGCGCGAAGATCGCCATTACGGCCGGGAGTCGGGGCCTCGGCGGGTTTAACGATTTGCTTAAAGGGGTCATCCGCGCGTTGCGAGACGCCGGCGCGGAGCCGTTCATCATTCCCGCGATGGGCAGCCACGGCGGGGCAACTGCGGATGGCCAGAAAGCCCTTCTGCAAGGACTTGGCATTCGTGAAAAGGAAGTCGGAGCGGAGATTCGCCCCACCATGGAAACCGTCAACCTCGGTGAGTCCAAAACCGGCGCGCGCGCCCATCTGGACAAAAACGTGGCCGATGCGGACGGCGTGGTCGTCCTGGGCCGCGTCAAAACCCACCCGCAAAACACCGAGGGAATCGCGTCGGGCCTGCTCAAGATGACGACCGTCGGCCTCGGCAAACAGATTGGGGCGCATGAGGCGCATTCGCATGGATTGTGGAATTCGGTGAAGGCCGTTCCGGAAATCACGCTCGCCGGCGGAAAGGTTCTTTTCGGCGTGGCCGTGGTGGAAAACGCGTATCGCGATCCCATCGCCATCGAAGTTGTGCCGGGGAACTACGCGGCCTTTTTTGAGACAGATAAAAAACTGCTCGAGGTCGCCAAACGTCACTTCGCGCGCATCCCATTTGAAAACCTGGATTTGCTCGTCGTGGATCAACTCGGCAAAAATATTTCGGGCACCGGCATGGACCTGAACGTCATCGGGCCCTG
>DASYTB010000428.1:0-2027 GCA_036002705.1 Verrucomicrobiia bacterium | reverse complement strand
TTCCGGCGGTATCGGAGCCGTTTGATCCTCGTGGGCATCAGCTTCCGGATACCCAGTCCGAGCCGGGCGCCAATGCCAAAGTCGGCGAGATCCTGGCGACAGGTTTCACTTATCAAGGCCAGCTTCTCCGCCGTGCGCTCGTTGTTTTGACGGCCGAAGAGCCTGAAGTTTCGACCGAAATGGCGCTGGCGGAACCGGCCGTTCCAAAACAGGAGGAACAACTCGGCACGGCGACACAGCCAGATCTCATTTAAATCGCGAGGACAAATTGCTGAAACGTCATCCTTCCGCTTTTCGGCGTTTGCCGTAGTGTGAGGACAAAAGAGTTCAAACCAAGGGGGATGGCCTTCGGGTAGATTATGCGTATCATCAATTTGAATCCCGACCGGGATATTGGAGCGAGCAGTTGGTTCGTAGATATTGAAGGATCGAAGCTGCTGATGGACGCCGGCGTTCATCCCAAGCGCGAGGGATGGGCTTCGCTGCCGCTCTACGATCATCTCAAAAACGAAGAAGTCGATGCCGTGGCCATTTCCCACTGTCATCATGACCACGTGGGCTCTCTGCCGGTCGCGCTCCGCTACTGTCCGCGCGCGCACGTCTTGATGACGGAACTGAGCTATTTCGTGGTCGAGCGTGTGTTGCACAATTCAGTCAACGTGATGCGCCGACAGCGTGACGAACTCGGGATCAAGGAATACCCGCTCTATACGCACGAGGAAGTCGATGAACGGGCGCACCTGTTCCAGGGATTCAAGTATAATCGCGAGATTGATTGGGCCGCTTTCCACAAACAGCGCGCCGGATTTTCTTCGCCTACTCTGGAATTCTGCGACGCCGGGCATGCGATTGGCTCCGCTGGAATCATGGTCCGCGGACAAAAGGAAACGCTATTTTTCACGGGCGACGTTTGTTTCCAGGACCAAACGATCCTAAAAGCCGCCCGGTTTGAAGATGTGCAGGCGGACGTGCTGATCATGGAGACGACCCGCGGTAACAAGCAGATCGCGCCCGGCGTGACCCGGCAGAGCGAAGCCGAGCGTCTGGCCGAGGCCATCCAACGGGTGCTCGCGCGCAAAGGGTCCATTTTAATTCCAGTGTTCGCGCTCGGGCGGAACCAGGAAATCCTCGCGCAACTCTGTTTGCTCATGAAGGCCGGCAAAATCCCAACCCAACCGATTTATGTTGGAGGATTGGGGAAGGTTTTCACAGAGATTTACGATTTGCAGGCGCACCGCACGCATCGTCAGCACACAAATCTGATCCTGACCGAGGCGCTGAATCTGATCGTCATGGAGCAGGGCCAGATTGATAAAATGAAGCTGGGCGGCGGGAAAATCTTCGTGCTGACCGCCGGAATGATGACCGAAAAAACCGCGGCCCATGAACTCGCGTTGCGCATGATCGGGCAGGAGCAGCATGCCATCTTCTTTGTCGGTTACGCGGATCCCGACGCTCCCGGCGGCCGCCTGAAAAAGGCGAAGCTGGGCGAAACGTTTCATTTCAGCCCGAGCGGCGGGGACGTGACGCGCCGGTGCGAACTGGAGGATTTCGACTTAACGGCGCATGCGAATCGTGACGACCTTTTGGATTTCATCGAGCAGGTCAATCCCCGCACGATCTTTCTCGGGCATGGGGACGAACCTTCGCGCCAATGGTTTGAGCAAAGAATTCGAGAGCGCTACCCGAAAATAAAGCTTCACCAGCCGCAGCCGGGAACGGCCATCGCGGTCTAAGAGAGAGCAGGGCGTGCTATTAGAAACTCGAATTCATCGAGTATAGATAGAATAGAATACCTAATAGATGTGCCGCCTTTGACTTATTCTTTCGTTCTACCCATTGACGCAAATCACCTTTGCTTATTAGAGTGCTTTCCACGTGGGTGCCGTCAAGGCTTGTTTCAAGCATCGGCCAAGCTGCGATGAAGTTGATCAAAGGACTTTTTTGTTCTTCGCTGGGGAAGAAGTACATCATGGCCATTTCGGGGCTGGCGATGTTCGGCTTTGTCATCGTCCACATGCTTGGCA
>DASYTB010000427.1:0-4786 GCA_036002705.1 Verrucomicrobiia bacterium | reverse complement strand
GTGGAACCTATTCGGGCCCGTTCGGCAAGTCCACGGCGGGCATTAATATAGGACAAGTGTACCTCGGCTGGCGCGGGCTTGATTGGCTGGATATCACCGCCGGGAAAATGGCCAATCCTCTTTTCACCACGCCGATGGTTTGGGACTCGGACCTCAACCCGGAAGGGCTTTCGGAGAAACTCAAATACACCGTGGGCGAAGCAGACTTATTTGCCACTCTGGGTCAGTATTTGTATCAGGACGCGAATCCCACCAAAGCCTCGAAAGGTTTCTTTAACCTCGATTACGACGAATCCAGCCTGCCCTTTCTTCTCACGTGGCAGCTTGGTGCGAATTACCACATCACCACGAATATCAGTGTAAAAGTGGCTCCAACCTACTACTATTACACCGGCCACGGCGCCAATAACGCTTCCGGAACCACGGAGATTCCTGGATTTTCGGGATACTTCGTTGGCCAGGGCTCCACTAATGGCATTCTGGGCGGCTCGGCCGCCTGGAGCGGCTATCCCAATGGCGCTTACGACGGCTTTGCCGCGAATCAGACCGGCATTCGCGATTTAATGATCATCGAATTCCCGCTGGAAGCGAATTTTAAAGCGACCTGGGCCGATTTCCGCCTTTTCGGTGACTTTGCCAAAAACCTGCGCGGAGGCGACCGCGCCCGGGACGCCTTCGCCGCTCAAAGCAACCCGCTCCTGGCGAGTGCCGGACTCGCGCCGATCCCGTCTCCTCAAACCGGCGAAGACACCGCCTGGCTGGCCGGCATTGCCATGGGCAGCCCGGATTCAATCGGCCTCGTCACGGGCGCTCTGACGCGGCGGCACGGCTGGGAGGTTCGCGCCTACTGGCAGCACATCGAACAATACGCGCTCGATCCCAATCTTATCGATTCGGACTTCTTCGAAGGCCGGGCCAATCTCGAAGGAATCTTCGCCGCCGTCGCCTATGGTTTGACTGATAACATGATCGCGGTGCTCCGATACGGATATGCGCACCGCATCAATGACATGCTTGGAACTGGGGGAAGCAATCTGGATGTCCCGCAAATGAACCCCATCGATAGATACAATATTCTCCAGTTGGATTTGGCGTATAAATTTTAGCCTGGTGTAACCGATTCGACACAAATCCGTTTCCTGAATTTAACGCTCCAGCCTCTTCACACCGCTGAACAAGCTGATGAATAGTTGAGGAATTGAATCGGTGAAGGAATAAGCGAATGAAAGACCGAATCACTGTTAGAGCGAGTCGCTCCGCGCGACTCTAAGCCTGCGATACTGCAGTATGTTATTTACCTCATTTACTCCGATTCTAGCCAGCGGCGCCCTCCGCTTCGCTTTCGAGAAAGCGACGATGGAAGGAAAAATCACCATCGGTGCGCTGATCATTGTTTCGATTTTTAGCTGGACCGTCATCATCACGAAGTCGCGCCAGCTCATTCGCGCGATCCGGATTACGAAGAAGTTTTTCCAGTCCTACCGGGCCACGCGCGATCCGCTCGAACTGGCCAGGCGTGGTGAGGAGTTCGATGGCGCGCCCGCCTACGAGGTCTATTACACCGGCGCGGAAGAGACCGAGTACCAGCTTAAAAACAATCCCGTGGATACGTCGTCCCGCGCCAAGAAAGCGCGCGTCGATCTGCCGCTCGCGACCGGCGCGGAAACCGATCACATCGCCCGGCGAATCAGCACAAAGATGAGCATGTCTTCCTTTGAGTCCGTCAAAGGCTCTCTTGAGCGTGCGGCCAGCGCCCAGGCGATGGTTTTGGAAAAAGGCATGATCGTCCTCTCGACCGCCGTCGCGGGTGGACCGTTCATCGGCTTGCTCGGCACGGTTTGGGGCGTGATGGAGACGTTCTCCGGAATCGCCCGCGCGAATTCCGCGAGTCTCACCGCGATGGCGCCCGGCGTGGCCGGCGCGCTGATCGCCACTGTTGTGGGCCTCTTCGTCGCCATTCCCGCGATGTTTGCCTATAATTACATGGTCACGACTATTCGGCACATCACCCAGGAACTGGATAACTTCACCGCCGAATACGCCATCGCGCTCGAACACAAATACGTCGATAACCGTTCGCTGGTTGATGAACTCAAAGAAGTTTTCAGCCAGCAATCCTCCGGGATTCCCTACGAACCCGAGCTGGCGACTGAATTGCGGTAACGATGAAAAAATGTTCCAAAAGCCACCATCACGCCCTGGCTGAGCTGAATATCACTCCGCTGCTCGATCTCGCTTTCGTTTTGCTGGTCATTTTTATCATCACCACCACGCCAATCGTGAACGACCGGGCGGTGGACCTCCCGAACGCCGCCAAACGCATCAAGGAGCCGAAACCAAAAGAGAATTATATTACGGTGGCCGCCAACGGGCAGCTATACCTGAACAAAGACGTCGTCGAGATTTCCCAACTGCAGCAGAAACTCTCCGATTTGCGAATCGATGATCCGGATTTGAATGTCATCATTCGCGGCTCCGGCAAAGCCAAATACCAAAACGTCGTCGCCGTGATGGACGCCATTCAGCAGGCCAACGTAGGGAAAGTCAATTTGGCCACGGAACCTGTGGCGGAACCGCCTGCGAAATAAGCAGACGATATGATCCAGCAGCGCAAGAAACGAAATTCCTCGAAGGTTAATCTCATCATCTCCGTTATTTTCCACGGGGTGCTGATCACCGTCGCCTTTTTCTTTGCCGCGCGCGAGGGAATGCTCGGCAAGAAGATGAAGCAGATTACCGCGACCCTGGTCGCGAAGGAGAAAAAGCCCGAGCCGCCCAAGCCGAAACCGGAACAACCAAAACAAGAGCCGCGGAAAGTCGAGGAGCGAAAGATCGCCGTCGCCCAACCGAAAGTCGCGCCGGTCACGCCCGTGGCGCCCCCTCCCTCCGTTGATACGGGTCCGGCTGTCGCTCCCGCCGCGGCGGTTCTGTCCGGCTTTGAATTTGGCGGAGGCAAGGAGGTCGTAAGCATGGCCTCCGATCCGAACAGCGTCTATAAAGCCAAGGTCGAACGGACTTTGCGCGAGGCGTGGAAGCGGCCCAGCGACATCCAGGACGATAACTTCATGGCGCGGGTCGAACTGAGCATCGAACCAACCGGCCGCCTCACTGGTTATCAATGGGTGAGCGGCTCCGGAAATCCCCGTTGGGACGCGTCGGTTCGCGATGTCCTCGATCATACCACCGCGATGGCAACACCGCCGCCGACGGGCTTTCCTCATTCATTTGAAGTGCGTTTCGACGTTGAAACTGAGGTCGTGGAAGGCTTGCGGCTCGGCAAACTGTGAAGAAAATCTCGCGCAATCAGCACAGCTCGCTCAACGAGCTGAACATCACACCCCTGCTCGATCTCGCTTTCGTCCTGCTCGTTATTTTCATCATTACGACGCCTCAGCTCTCGAATGATCTTGAAATGAACCTCCCTACCGGGCCGAAAAACAAGACCCCTTCGCCGCCGCCCAAAATCAATAAAATCCTCGTGGACAATCAGGGCCACGTTTTGCTCAACGGCGCAGAGATCCAGCCCGGGACGCTCAAGCCAACGCTCGTGGCGCTGAAAGCGAGTGACCCCGAAACGAGTGTCGTTGTCCAGGGCGGAGGAGAGGTCGATTACCAGCGAGTGATCACGGTTCTCGATGCCTTGCAGCAGGCTGAAATCACGAAGATCGGGTTGGCCACTGAAACGGTCCAGTAACATCCAGCGCGATCAGAAATATCCCAATGCAAGCCGAACGTGGGCGCGGGAAAATTGCCCGCGCCCGTTCGTGCAGACGGCAGGCCGCAATGTCAGCGCAGAAGCTTTCCCACATGCGATTACTCTCAGGGGAATTGTTACATTTGCGTAACGACGGGATTAAGCGTAAAAATCTTCGTGAGGTTATTCGCGTCGTGCTGTTTCATCTTTCTGGCCATAACGGCCCTTTCTGCATCCGCGCGCACGTCTTGCGATCCCTTGCTTTTCGATCAGCCGCAAAACCTGGGGGAGATGCAGTCCACTAACATCACGGAAGCATCCGGTCTCGCGCTGAGCTGGAGAAATCCAGGCGTGGTTTGGACGCACAACGATGGTTCCACCGACGTTCTCTACGCGATGACAACCGGCGGGCGGCTTCTTGGGAAGTACCATCTCAATCGATCCACTGAGGATGTTGAAGATATCGCGGTCGGACCCGGACCGTCCGCAGACCGAACCTACGTTTACGCCGCGGATATCGGAAGTAACAATTCCAGTCGCGACAAGGTGAAAATTTTTCGCGTCCCGGAGCCAGAGATTTCCACTACGCAACAAAGTGACAAGTTCGATTTGTCCGACGTGGACTCCTTCGAGTTGAAATACCCTAATGGCGCCTTTGACGCCGAGTGCCTCCTGATCGATTCGATTTCCCGTGAATTATTTATCATCACCAAAGAAGCGGATGGAGCAACGGTCTTCAAAATCGCTTTCGACCAAATGGACGCGAATAACACGAAAACCGTGGACCTGGTTGGCCGAATTGCCTTCCAGAAAGTCTCCGGCGGGGCGGTGTCGCGCGACGGTCATTTCATCGCCATTCGCCGCGAAGATTTCGCACAAGCCTGGTATCGTGCCGACGTTAATGAAAGCCTGGGCCAAACACTTCTCGATCCGGCCACGCCCATTCCGGTAGTCGGTCCGCCCATCGAACCAAACGGCGAGGGGATTACATTCCTGCTCGACGACTCGGGTTACATGACGGTGAGCGAAGGGGTAAACCAGCCGATTTATTTTTTCCCGCGGCTTGGTTCCACCGTGGATCCTGAATTTGTT
>DASYTB010000426.1:0-7462 GCA_036002705.1 Verrucomicrobiia bacterium | reverse complement strand
CAGATTATAATATCCAATGGGCAGGTGCTTCAGACCGAAACGCAGGCGCGTTTCAGTTCCTCGAGACCGAGCTGGCTGCCACTTCAATTCCGAACGGGCAATCTGTTCCAAATTCGAAGCGGACGATTCCACGAAAACTTTGAGACGCCGAACTGCTCTCGAATCCAGGCGAAGTCCTGCCGTAGCATCATTATTTCGCCAGCAAACAACCACCGGCTCCGTCCATCGGGGTCTGGCTTCGCGCTCGTTCTCAGCGCCAGCCTCGAGTTTTTGCAAAAGCACTCGCAACGTTTCTTCGGAGGCGAATTGTTCCCGTCCGGTGTTATCGAGGTAGGAAATTTGAATGCCGCAAGCGCGCGCTCGCTTCTGTAATTCGGAAAACTGCTTCATTTCGAGACGGCCGTGCGCTCAAGAATCTCCAGGATGCCTTCGAGGGCGAGCCGCTCGCGACCGTTATGATGGGTCAGCGCGACATTCAATTCCGTAAAGGCGTTCTCGAGCACTAACGCGACGAGCAGCGCGCGGATGCCAGCATCGCTACTCGGAATTATTTTCGTACCGCTCAACGGCGTGCGGTAGGCCTGGAAAAAGATGGCCGCGATCCAATCGCGCCAAAACCGGGTCCAGACCTGCAGGTCCTGAAGACGCTCCGGCTGGATATTGTGCCGTTGTCGCTCCGCCTCGAGAGCCTTGAAACTGGCGTGGTGAAAGCTCCGCAGCATGCCGGCGACGTCGCGCAAGGGGGAACGTTTGATCCGCCGCTCGCCAAATGGCCGGTGCGGCTCGCCTTCAAAGTCTATAAAAAGAAAGTCTTTGCCGGTGTGCAGAATCTGGCCGAGATGCAAATTGCCGTGAATTCGGATTCGAATGGAATCGAGCGGTTGCTGATAGAGCGTTTTAAGCACGCTGATCAAAGCGCTTTCTTGCGTAAGCAAACGTTCCGCCGCTTCCGCTGAATCGGCGGGAAGCTTTGTCAGGTTCGCGGCAAGTTGCTGGAGAATCCGGAGCACCTCGTTGCGCAAGGATTGATAAAGAGAACGCTGGGAAAATGGCACAAACTCTTCGGGAGTGAATTCCGGGCTGCTGAGTTGATTGGCGAGCGCCAAGTGCAACTCCGCGGTGCGCTGTCCGAGCAAGCGGGCAATTTCAGGATAGGTGCCCAGCACCGCGAGCGCTTCGTCCGTCAGGGGATGCTCGTCCGGATGCAGGAAATTGGGGGGCCGCGCGGAAGGAACGAGATTGTGAGCGATGACCCGCTCGAAAAAACGTCCAAGCGAATCGAGAGTGACTTCCCACGCGGTGCGCGTGTTTGGGACGCGCGCAGTTATAATCGCGCTGGTATAGTCATATCCATCGGCGGCGTGGAAAGCCAGGGAACCCACCAACACGGGAAGATTCGGAAACTTCGCGGCGGTCAAGACTCGTTCCACTTCCAATTCGGGATGAGTTCCCGGTTCGATGCGGCGGATAAACTTAACGAAGTAACCGCCGGCTAATGCCGAGCTATTGTTGTGCTGGTTGGCCTTGATATTGGTCAATTCAAGTTCCTGACCACTCACAACCTCCATGTTCGGTTGCAGCACAGCAGTCAGAGACCGGTCCTCCGACTTGATACCGCTCTTGCTGAGGAGCATCTGCATGAGCCCCTGCCAAAACGCGGGAAGTCCGGCCGCATCGAAAATCAGCGCCGGCTCATCGGACCCGGGATCCTCGACATGAAGAAACGCGAGATGCGGAAAATTCTCGCGAATATTGGTCGCGACCGTCGCCTGCCCGTAGGAAAGCGGGAGCAGGTAATCTTCCGGGTCCGTCTCGTTGTAATCGACATTGACGATGCAAAGAACCGTGTCGTCGGTCAGACGGAGGTACTCCCGAATGCGCGCGGCGCTGATCGTCCGTCCGCGCCCGAGAAACCAGGCCTGTTGTTTCAGAAATATCGGGAGGCGGCGTTCGACTGCTCTGCGCCATTGGGCGGAGAGCATCTCTGTCCAGTCAGAACGAATTCGGATTTGCGGAATCGCGGCAAGGTTTACTGTCGTGCGTCGCGCGGCTTTGGGTGCGAGCAGAAACCAGAGCGACGCATAGGGCGAGAGGGTCAGCAAATATGGAGCATCCGCGATTTCGGGGAATTCGGATTGACCGAATAACTCCACGGGGACGCAATCCTTGAAGCGCCCCAGGTTCAATTGCACCGATTGAGCAAACCGCGAGAGGTTCGCCACGACCAGGATCGTTTCGTCCGAGGTTTGGCGGACAAAGGCGAGAACCTTTCGATTGTACGGGTGAAGGAATTCGAAAGTCCCTTCAGTGAAGGGCGCCCAGCGTTTGCGCAACGCGAGAAGGTGTTTATTCCACCACAGAAGCGAATTGGAGTTGCGTTGCTCCGCCTCCACATTGCTGCTCTCGTAATGATACTCCGGATCGACAATGACAGGGAAGACGAGCGCTTGAGGGCTGGCGCGGGAAAATCCGGCGTTTTTGTCCGAACTCCAATGCATAGGCGTGCGCACGCCATTGCGATCTCCCAAAAACATGTTGTCACCCATGCCGATTTCGTCGCCATAGTAGAGCACCGGCGTGCCGGGCAACGAAAGCAAGAGCATGTTCAGCAATTCGATCTTGCGCCGATCATTTCCGAGCAACGGCGCAAGCCTTCGCCGAATGCCGAGATTGATGCGGGCGCGTGATTCGGCGGCATACATGCGGTACATGTAATCACGCTCTTCATCCGTCACCATCTCGAGCGTTAGCTCGTCATGATTCCGCAGGAAAATGGCCCATTGGCTGGTTTCGGGGATGGGAGGTGTTTGCGCGAGGATATCGATGATTGGGAAGCGATCTTCCATGCGCAACGACATGAAAAGCCGCGGCATGACCGGGAAATGAAAGGCCATGTGGCACTCATCTCCCCTGCCCTCCCCGAAAAACGCGACGGCGTCCTCGGGCCATTGATTCGCTTCGGCGAGGAAAATCCGGTCGCCATACTTTTCGTCGACATGCAACCGCAGCGTTTTCAGAAATGCATGGGTTTCCGGCAGGCTTTCCGATGAAGTCCCCTCGCGCTCGTAGAGATACGGGATTGCGTCGAGCCGCATGCCATCCACGCCCATATCGAGCCAGAAATCGAGGATGCGAATAATCTCCGCGTGAACTTCCGGGTTGTCGAAGTTCAGGTCCGGCTGATGGAAAAAGAACCGATGCCAATAGTAAGCATTCGCGACGGGGTCCCAGGTCCAATTCGAAGGTTCGAAATCTTTAAATATGATCCGCACCTCTTTATATTTTTGAGGATCGTGGCTCCAAACATAGTAGTCGCGAAAATTTGATCCTTGCGGCGAACGGCGGGCGCGTTGAAACCAGGCATGCTGGTCCGAAGTGTGGTTGATTACCAGTTCCGTGATGACCCGCAACCCGCGGGCATGCGCCCCGTTCAGGCAGGCTTTGAAATCATCCAAAGTGCCGTAGATCGGGTTGATATTGTAGTAATCAGCGATGTCGTAGCCGTCATCGCGCAATGGGGAGGGGTAAAACGGGAGCATCCAAATCGCCGTCACGCCAAGGTCTTGAAGATAATCGAGCTTTTGCGTCAGGCCTTGAAAGTCGCCGATGCCATCCGCGTTGCTGTCGAAAAACGAGCGGACATGCAACTCGTAGATAATCGCCTTTTTATACCAATGCGCGTCTTTCTCCGGGCTGATCAACATGCTTCCGGATGACCTGCCCTCGCGCCGCAATTGGTTCATGTCCCCTTTGATTCCTTGCTCCTTGCAACAGGGAGGCTATCATCGCGCGACGCAGCCTGCAAGGGCTGGTGGAGATGTGGCGAGATGTGGCAAGCTGTAGCGCAGAGTTTCCCGTCTGCGGCTTACGGAACTTTCCACCTCCGTGTCTTGCGGCCGTCCAAACTGGGGACTCGAAAGTCCCCAAAACCCGCAGGGCCGGAAGCCTGCGCGACGCTGTTTTCACGCCTTCGTCTTCCCGCTCCGACCCCATCCCTCGCATATTTACCGATTCAAGGATGCTGCGTCTCACCGATAGTCGATGGGCCAAAGAAAGCGAAATTGAATTTGTTCATTTCAACGACCCTTCGATAATCACCAAAACTAGGAAAGGAAAACTATGAGACATGACGTTGATGATGGAGGCGGCACCGCCGTTTTAGAACGAGGCCAGCGCAATTCCGGTTCTCCCGGATCCGATGCGCAAAAGCAGGAAATGCAGAAAAAAATGGAGGCAGCCGGAACGCCCGGCCCGGCGCATAAGGCGCTGGACGCGCTGGCGGGGAGCTGGAAGGCCGAAGTGAAGTGCTGGCAGGACCCGACCAGATCTCCCCAGGTGAGCCAGGGGACCGCAAAAACGCGCTGGATACTAAATGGGCATTTCCTCGAGGAAGAATTCCACGGCGAAATGATGGGCAAAGCCTTTACCGGTAAAAGCCTGATCGGCTACGACAACACGAAACAGAAATTCAACATGATTTGGATCAGCGATATGCAGACCTCGATGTTTACGACGGAGGGCAAGGGCGAGGAGGGGAACAAAGTAATCACACTCGAGGGAAAGGCCGATTGTCCCGCGACAGGCCAGAGGGATATTCCCATGAAAACCGTGTTCCGCGTGCTCAGCCCGGATAAACACATTTTTGAAATGTACGACGGAAGCAAAGGCAAAAACGCAAAAACGATGGAAATTACTTATACCCGCGCATAAGGAGTTTTAGAATTTTCGCATGAAAGCACAGCGCTTCATCCAGTCGCTGTGCTTTTTTCCGTCGCCTTCCACATAGCTTGCGTATTGATTGAAGTGTGTTCAGCGCAAAGCTTTACGCTCTCTCATCTCTTCAATACCGGCGCGAAGAGACTGGGGCGGGCATTCATTTTGCCTCCCATTTCTGAGCTCAGTTTCTCCCTCTGCTTTAGCTGGTCAACGTTCTCGAAAGTATTCCATCGAGGGCGGCAATCCCCGCGGCTGCGGTCGCTATGAAACAGTGATATCTACAGTCTCCACTGCGCAGTGGCCGGAGTTTTTGAAGGGGCGCGGCATGGGTTGAGCGATTTGTTGATTGTCAATGGTTCGGCAGCGAAAGGTGTATTGGCCCGCGGGCAATCCGGGCAGGGCCACCGCCCAGTAAACTTTCGACAATCGCATCGGCCAGGATTGCGGTGCGCCCGTAATTGGATGAAAACCAAGGGTGGCTGCGGGGATTTTTCCTCCCTCGAGATGGCCCCAATGTTTAGGCGGCGGAAGAATCTCGGCGTCGATCCAGTACTCGGATTTTTCGGGAGGTGGATTGGGCTGAATGGAGACCTGCACTTTGGAAACTCCAGCGACGCCGACCTGCGCGTAACCGGTGACTGGAATCGTCTGGCCAATCTTCAGAGTGCGAGGAAGGGAAAGAGTCGCGGCAAAGGATTTGAGCCAGCTTTCGACGTTGTTGTTGCCGTCCGCATAGGTGTCGTTGGCGTGAAAAAGATTCGTGAGGAGAATGTGTGAAAGCCACTTTACCGATTTAAAACCGTAGGCCTCGGGCACAACGACGCGCACCGGTCCGCCACGTTCGCTGCTCAGCCACTGCCCATTTAATCTGTAACACAAGATCACCGGCGGCAAACCGAATGGTTCTTCGAGAACTCGGTCGATCGGCAGGGAACTGCGGAACATCTGGGCCGGATCGTCGTTGTGGTAACCGTAGTAAAAAACTCGGCGAAGATTTTCGCGCGGCTGCGTGAGGGCGATCACTTCGCGCAGCGGGACGCCCTCCCAAATGCCGGTCCCGAGCGGGCAGCCGATGTTCAGGCAGGTCATGACTTTGGCGAAGCGGACGGCGTGTTTCTCGGCAAGCTTCATTAAGGTCGGGAAATCCAGAGCGGTGCCATTCTTCAACGAAAGAGGATGACGAATCGAAGCTGGCTTCTCGGGATCGGGAATGACCTCGAGCTTCCAGGTCTCGCGGGTTAGCCCCGCTTCGGTCTTTTTTTCAATAGGCAGCGAATGGGGCAAGGGCTTGCCTCGCGAGACGTCACGAAATTTCTCCAGCGCCGTGAAATAAGGTTCGAGTGAATCGATGGCCGCGCTTAATTCCGGCGACGGGGCCGCGGCGCGACTCTGACTTTGAAAAAGTCTGGCCGCCGCCACCGCCGAGCCAGCCAGGCCGATGAAACCGCGCCGCGTAAATTCGCCCGGGCGGAAAGAAGAAGGGCTGCCGATATCGGTGGTTTTCATGGATGCTCGAAAGACTAGGCGCGCGACGGGTTGGCGCAAGCGAGAACGGTAATGGCGGTAATGGCGGTAATGGCAAAAAGCGGCTCTTTTTTAGAAATTTCTGCAAAGTGGCTTGCCTATGCTATCATTATCGTTTGCGCATGGATTTTCGAAAGTTTGCAACCGCGCTCCTGTTGTACCTATCGAGCGGCGTTTGCTTAGCCTCTGATTTTCAAGGGGCCACGCATCTCATGCCGATTGATGAAGATACGTTCAATTATTCGAAGAGCGCGCCAGCCAGCGCGGTGAGCAAATTGCAGAAGCGGATCGACTCGGGTGAGCTGAAACTGCCATGGGACCCAAAATACGGCTACTTACCAGCGCTTTTGAATGAACTGAATTTGCCAGTTTCTTCGCAGATGCTGGTGTTCTCGAAAACATCTCTGCAGCGGGAACGCATTTCGCCTTCGAATCCGCGGGCGCTTTATTTCAATGACGATGTTTACCTCGGCTGGATTCCGGGCGCGCCTCTCATGGAAGTTTCAGTGGCCGATCCGAAGCTCGGGGGTGTGTTTTATTCGCTGCCGCAAAAGCCGGTGGAAAAGCCGAAATTCTTTCGCAACGATCAATGTCTTGAATGTCATGCGTCATCCAAAAGCATGGGCGTGCCCGGTCATCTGGTCCGCTCATTCGA
Organism: Verrucomicrobiia bacterium; assembly: GCA_036002705.1. GTDB lineage: Bacteria > Verrucomicrobiota > Verrucomicrobiia > Limisphaerales > SXQI01 > DASVNK01. The sequence goes on along the minus strand of DASYTB010000426.1, from coordinate 567 downwards.
AACGGATGATGATGGCGTGGTGGATCTAAGCAGCGGGACATCGCAGGTGGATGATCGCACTCCTTTCGAAGAACGTTGGGGCGGATGGTATGTGACGGGCACGCATGGGAAGCAAACCCATCGCGGGAATCTTGTTGGGAAAGCCGCTTTCGAGCGCCATGCCAAAGAACCGAACTTCGCGGGCAATTGTACGAATCTCAGCCAATACCTGGAACTCCAAAAATACGAGTCACCGCATAGCGACATCGTGGCCTTGATGGTGCTGGAACACCAAACACACATGCACAATTACATCACGCGACTGAACTACGAAGCGACGCTGGCGCTCAAGACCTATGGGCATGCCAACTACCTCAAATCCATCGTGGAAGGGTTTGTCCGTTACATGCTTTTCACCGAGGAGGCTCCCCTCACCGCCGAGGTCAAAGGAACCTCGGATTTTCAAAAGGAATTTGAAGCGCGCGGGCCGAAGGACAGCAAGGGGCGCTCCCTTCGGCAGATGGATCTGAAAACGCGACTTTTCAAATACCCCTGCAGTTTTCTGATTTATTCGGAGTCCTTCGATAC
>DASYTB010000425.1:0-2455 GCA_036002705.1 Verrucomicrobiia bacterium | reverse complement strand
CACTACCGATCGCCTAAACTCATCCGTATACGGCTTTTCCCCGTTTCCCGCCTTTTTCTCCTCAGTGTTGGTTTGCATCTCTTCCTTTCTTTCAAACCACCTTCCGAGTGTCCACATTTTGGGGGAATCCCAGCTTGCGATCGGTCGGATCGCTATCACCGCTCCCGTAGGAATATTCAAGCGCGAGCCGGGGCCTCCCGGAGAAATCGGAAAATGTATAGCCTCCTTGAACCACCGCCATATAAGCCTGCTGATCCAGGCGCGGCGCGTCGGGTCCCAGACGGAGGTCCTTGAAGTTACCGAATTGCCCAGCCATTTCGAGTGTGTAGTCCCAGTTGCCAAGCTCACTCGGTTTCGATTTCAAGCGAAGCCCCGCGGTGAAGATGTCGCGCGCGCCCGGCTGGGCAAATTGCGGGCGCGGTTCGGCGGCAATGGCTTCCGCCGAGGCATTACGCGAGAGAAAATAGAGATCCAGATTACTTTTCGGGACATTCGTGCTGGTGGCATAGAGGCCCGAGAACCAGTCGTAAGCGTTCGAGACGTTAAATCGGTCATCTTCCGGAATAACGACATGGCTGGTAAAAAAATCGGCCGTAAACCAATCGCTCTGCCAGCGTAAACGGGCGGCGTCGAAAACGCGCGTGATGTTGTTCCAGGCCGAGAGACCCACGAGACGTTCATCGCCGTAAATTAATTCCTGCCGGCCAATCTTCAGCGAGAGGGGGAATGCCTTGGGATTGCCGATTGTGAAATACGCTTGTTGCAGATCGATATTGTCGGACTCCGGCCCGTTGCCCTGATATTTGACAGTGCCGGGCACGCCGGGATTATTGCCGTAAGCCCACCGTTCATCGCCGTCCGCCAGACTGCTTCGTCCTTCGAGATAGGCGCTCCACCACGTCTCCTTATAGCCCAGGTGAAAACGGATTCGCGATAAAAAATAATTGTTGTCCACGTCCGCGCCGTGGCCGCGAAAGTCAAGAGAACCCGCGACGCCCGGAATCGCGAAACCATCTTTGACTTCGTAGCGGAGGCGGATGTTTCCCCCAAGATCCCACGGGTCGAGCGAGGGATCGTTCTTCCGAAGGTATTCATTCACGAATCCGGAAAAAGGCGCCGGTGGCGGCGGAGGAACGTATTGCGCGCGAATCTCTGCGGCTCCAATAAAGACGAAAGCAGAGACGGAGAGGTAAGTAAGCTTTGATTTCAAGGTCATTAGCAAGCGCCAGGTATTGCGAGTATTGCGAGTCCAAACGGCTTGGGAGCTCTCCACTCTTCATCGGCTCGGCGTCGGTTGGCCACCGCGGCCACGGTCGCAAACTGGACAATCGCATTTCTTTTCGACACTATGCGGCATTCCATGAAAATGCAGGCCTTAATTGCTGGCTCGTTCGGTATCTATTCTCTCGTTTTTTTTGTCGCGCCTCAGCGCTCGCACGCTCAGGCGGCAGGCCCCGCCGATGCGGGCAACGGCACCGAGTCGCTGAATTGGACAACCGAGCAGGACCACAAGAACATGATGGAGCAACTCGGGATCAAAAAACTTCGCCCCGGCCCAAGTGGGCGACCTGGCGCTACCAATTCCGCCAATTACGATCTGGCGAAGGCGAATCCATATCCGAATTTGCCGGACCCGCTCACCCTGAATGATGGGCGCAAAGTGACCACGCCGGAGATGTGGTGGAAAGAGCGCCGCCCGGAAATTGTCGAGGACTTCGAGCGCGAAGTGATCGGACGCATGCCGAAAAACCTCCCGAAAGTGACGTGGACGGTCGTTTCGAATATCACAGACGGCCTCGTTGGAAAGCTGCCGGCGAACGGAAAGAGATTGATTGGCCACGTCGATAATTCAGCGTGCCCCGCGATCACCGTCGATATTCGCATGACGGTGGTGATCCCGACCAAGGCAACCAAACCCGTCCCTATGCTCATGATGTTCGGTGGTTTTGGCGGAGACGGCTTCCCGCGCCCGCCGGGTACCCCCGAACCGACCAATCGGTTCGCCAATTTCGGCGGCCCTTTCAAGGATCCGCCTTCGACCGAACAACTGCTCGCCAACGGTTGGGGCTTTGCCACCATTGTCCCCAACAGCATTCAAGGAGACAATGGCTCTGGCCTGACCAAAGGAATCATTGGCCTCGTCAACAAAGGCCAGCCCCGCAAGCCCGATGATTGGGGAGCGTTGCGCGCGTGGGCTTGGGGCGCGGCACGCGGGCTGGATTATCTGGAAACCGATCCGGCGGTGGACGCGAAGAAAGTCGGGATCGAAGGCGTCTCGCGTTATGGGAAGGCTGCCCTCATCACGATGGCCTTTGATCCGCGTTTCGCGATGGTTCTCGTGGGTTCGTCCGGTGAAGGTGGCGCCAAATTGCATCGGCGCAATTTCGGCGAGGCCGTCGAGAATCTGACCGGCTCCGGTGAGTACCATTGGATGGCCGGCAACTTTTTGAAATAC
>DASYTB010000424.1:0-6259 GCA_036002705.1 Verrucomicrobiia bacterium | reverse complement strand
TATGGATGGGTGAGTCGGAATTCTCGGTGATCGAAGCGCCGAAGAGATTTCGCGGAGCGTGGTTTACGTGAAGGACTACTTTGAAATTCAGGGCGTGGAGCGCGGCGATGTTTTCGGCGGGATGTGGAAAGGCGTTCGGGTTAAAGACGAGTGAGCCATGTCCCGTGTTCCAGCCGTTCGTGCAATAACCGGTGCCAAGGTAAATCAACGCGTCACAAGGGAGCTTCTTCTCGCGAAAAATTCGCGCAATTTCTAAGGGTTCGTCTGGCCCGCCGAGGGTGCGATGCGATTGGAAATAGCCGAGCGCCCATTTGGGTGGCATCACCGGATGGCCGGCCAGGCGGATATACTCGGTCAAGGCGTCGACGGGTTCCTGAACGTCGACAACGAACAAACTCAGCGCCCCCGCGGTTTTTGGAAGGAAGCGGCCTTTCCAGTCGCGCAAATCGAATTCACCTTCTGGTTGACTTGCGAACAAAGCCCAACCATCGGTTCCGATCAAAAATGGGGAAGGCACCACGGACCCCAGCACGGGCCGATTCCATCCACCCCAGCTTGGCTCCATTGAGTAGCGCGCACCGCGCCGATCGAATTGTTGCGCTCCTTCGCCGAGACCAAATACCGGGGCCTCCGTGCGAAATGCGACCTCGCGATCATCGCCGGCTCCAAAGACCAACTCCTGAACAAGGCGTCCATCCGCGCGACGAATCGTGACGGTGAGCGGTCGTGGTTTGATGACGATTTGCAACCGGCCAACAGACAATTTCTGTTCTCCGGCCAAATCCCTGGCGCGGAACTTTTCGGTGCTTGGGAATGGAACGAGAACCGTCGCGAGCGTTGGCCCGGGGTTTTGCAGGGCGGCATCGGCTGCCAACAGGTCCACGCGAACAGTGCGGTCGCTGACCTCGCTAATCACAAGCTCGCTGGCCGTTCCGCCGAATTGAACTCGCGTCAACTCCGCTGCGTTGTCCTGAATGCAAAGGGCGACCAGGATGAACGCTAGAAGCATGCCCTGGCCGGACCGAACAATCCTTCGTGAAGTCGCGGGGCTCATAAGGGACAAGTTGCGCGACTTGGCAGGTGTTTTGTCAAGCGTGGACGAGTTGGGACAATACAAGTAGCGCTGGCTGAATTGAAATTGTCCGAGGCCCATGGCCGTGGCAACCTAGCGCTTCCATGAATACATGCGCGAGCCTCGGCCGGCTAACGATTCTCCTTTTTCTTTTTCTTCGCGTGGCCTCGGCCGAATCCACCTTGTCGGGCACGAACACCGTCCGCATTGCGGCGGCGCAAGCGGCACGCCGCACGATCGATTTCCGCCTCAAACCGGCGGAGTTACTCGCGGCTGTGGAAAAGAATCTCACCGAACTCGAACGTATCGTTGACCGCGCCGGCGAACAGAAATGCGATGCTTTGGCCCTGCCTGAGGATACTCTGGGCTTGCTCAACTGGCTGGGAGCAAATGAGACGCTGGCACCCCAGGTTCTGCCGACAGCGGTGCAGCGCATGATCAAGCGTCTTGGGGCCGCCGCAGCGCGTCACCAGATGTACCTCGTCGTTTGCAGTGATCTGATCGAAAGCGACGGGGCCACTTACAATACGGCCTTTTTCCTCGGTCGCGACGGCAGGGAAATTGGCCGTTATCACAAGGTCTGTCCCACCTGGTCAGAAGCCGGCGCGCGCCAGCGCGGAAAGTCCTTCCCGGTTTTTCCCACGTCCGACCTCGGCACCGCCGGCCTGCTCATTTGCTATGATCTCGTGATTCCCGAGACCGCACGTTGTCTCGCCCTGGCCGGTGCGGATATCATTTTCTTTCCTACCATGGGCACCGCCGCGATCGGGGATGATGATATCGGGCTCCAGGCTTTGCGGGTCCGCGCTGCCGAGAATTTTGTTTGGCTGGTCGTCGCCCATTGGGGTGACGGTGCCATGATCATTTCGCCCCAGGGAAAAATTGTCGCCAAAGCCGAAGGCCCGGACGGACTGGCTATCGCCGACATCGATCCACGCGGCAATCGCGAAGGCGGCGACGCCATGAATTGGCAGCACGACATGCGCGCCCGCCTTTTCCGCGAACGCAATCCCGCAGCCTTTCAAATTCTGACGGACACAAATCCGCCCGTCCTCGATAAAGTGCCCATCAATCTCACCTCGCGCGCAGCCGGGGAGATCATGGCGCGTGGATTGACCATCGGCGAAGAAGAGTTCCGGCAAGCGAATAACCTCCAGAGCCGCGGTCAAACGAATGAAGCCATCGCCGCATTTCAACGACTGCGCAAAGAGTATCCCGCCACCTGGATCGATCGCGTCGCGCAGGAGCGTCTGGCCAAACTTCAACCCAGCGAAGCCAAGCCGGATGCTACCATGTCGGGCCTGGCCGCTAAATATCCGGGAGACACCAGAATCGCGACCGATCCGGATGTTTTCTTTGCGGACAACTTCGAATCCGGCGACATGAAAAAGTGGGACGAATATCGCGGTGGCGTGATTCTGACCGAAGACAAACCGAACTCGGGCCATTGGTGCGTGCAAATGCTCATGGAACGAGGGAAGAACCACGGCGGCGACGCCATCAAATGGTTCATGCCGGGCGCGGACAAGGTCTATGTTCGCTTTTACGTGAAGTTTTCGCCCGACTATCAGTACGATCATCACTTCGTTTGGCTCGGCGCCAACCAGCGGACGAACCAGTGGTCGGCCTTTGGCAAGGCCGGCCTCAAGCCCGATGGCAGCTATTACTCGACCGGCATGGAACCGTGGTTCGCCTGGGGCAAAAACCCTCCGCCCGGCGAAGTGAATTTCTACAGCTACTACCTCGACATGGAGCGGGACCCGAAAATGGACAAATATTGGGGCAATGGCTTCTTCCCGCCCGGCCCCGGCAAAGGCGTGGCCGCCGGGCCAAACCGAGTCATCCCGTCGCTGGACGAATGGCAATGCTGGGAATTCATGATCCAGGCCAATACCGCGCCGGATAAGGCCGATGGTCAACAAACGATGTGGATCGATGGAAAGTTAGTCGGCGAATTTAGCGGCATTCGCTGGCGCGACGACCTCGACCTGAAGGTGAATTGCTTTTGGTTGAACCACTACGGCTACGACGAAGGTGATCCCGCCAAACAATATTGGAAAGACAGCCAATCCGTTTGGTTCGACGATGTCGTTGTCGCCCGCCGCTATATTGGGCCAATCAAAAAAAAGTAAAAATCGGCGGCGGGATTGCGAATTCGCGAAATGGCAGAATAAAAAAGGCTTGTCGTGCCAGGCCGATTTGAGCACATACTACCCTGTGTCCCTAGAAGAGTGTTTTAGCGGTGCGGCGCCTTCCCTTGGCGCGGCTTCTGTTTTAGTTGTCGGTGCTGGCGTTAGTGGCTTAACAACGGCTCTCCTTTTGCGAAAAGCGGGTGCGCGCGTCACGATTGTCGCGGATCGCTTTGCCCCACAGGTGACGTCCGTCGTCGCGGGTGCACTCTGGGAGTGGCCACCCGCAGTGTGCGGTTCGCACCATGACCCGACCTCCCTCGCGCGTTCTAAAAATTGGTCCGCGCTCTCCTATCGCATCTTCACCAGCCTGTCGAAGAAGTGCGCAGCTGGAGTTTTTTTGCGGCCGGTGACGTTCTATTTCCGGGAAAAGATCGAAACAGTTCCGTTGGAATTCAAGAAGATGAACGAATTCAGCGGCAAGGTTTTGGAGTTTCGACACGATCCACGCCTGATCGAAGAGAACGGAGTGAATCCCAGCCGGCTGCGTGACGCCTATCGTTTTCTCGCGCCCATGGTCGATACAGACGTTTATATGCGATGGCTTTCCGAAGAGGTTCGGCTCGCCGGGGTCACGTTCGTTCAGGAACGAATTACCCAGCCGCTGTTGGAGTGCGAGGACGAACTCAAGTACCGCTATCGCGCGGATTGGATCATTAATTGCTCGGGGCTCGGCTCTCGCGAATTGGCGCGCGACAATGTCTATCCTTTGCGCGGCGCGCTTGTCCGGCTGCGCAACAATATCAACTTGCGAGAGGCTCACTGTGTGTCGCATGACATTCGCGACTCGGACCCTTATTTCATTTTCATTTTGCCACGAGGCGAAAATCGAGTTCTGGCTGGCGGAATTGCGGAAGAAAACGAATGGGATACCAATCTGCCCCTCGACCATGCGCGCGTCCGTGAAATGTGGCGTCGCTGCGTCGAGTTTTTTCCCGCTCTCGCCAAGGCTGAGATCGACGAGGAGGAGCCCGTGCGAACCGGCCTTCGGCCATTGCGGCCCGGCAATGTCCGCCTCGAGGCAGAATCCGATTCTACCATCATTCACAATTACGGGCATGGTGGCTCGGGGGTGACGTTTTCCTGGGGCTGCGCCCGCGAAATCGTCGAGCGGCTCTCGGGCAAACAGAATTTCACTGTCCCCGCATTTCAGCGTTTCGAGGGTGTTGCAGCGGTCGCGCGCCCCTGATTTAGTCTCGCGCCCTTGTTTAGGCGTGCTCACGCGTACGTGGACTTGCGTCATCGGTTGGACTCCATCGCTTTGACCGCCTCTCCGTTTCTTGATTTCAATCTTCCCCTCGCGGCCGCTGGTCGGAAGCGGGCTCCTCGTTTAAAATTGCCGCCGAAAGGTAACGAAGTGACACGTAGATATTCTATCCTTGCGGCCTTCGCGCTTTTGTCCGGCGCGTGGCCAATTGACTTGCCGGCCAAAGCGGCTTCCGAGATTCGACGCGATGCCACGGTTCTCGCCGTCGAGCGAGTCATGCCCAGTGTGGTGAACATTAGCAGCAAGACGGTTAGCCGGCAGCGCGGCTTCTTCTTTGATTGGTGGCGCAATAACTGGTCCCCTTTTTACCGGGATATGCCACCGCAATACAGCGTTGGCTCGGGGGTAATCATCGACGAGGATGGTTATCTCGTCACCAATGTCCACGTCGTCGAGGACGCTACGGAAATCATCGTCACCCTCGCGGACCACCGGAATTATCCTGCCGACCTGGTCATCGGCACCCGGAAGAGCGATGTCGCTCTCTTGAAGATTCGCGCCAAGCCGGGGGAAAAATTCACGCCGATTCAATTTGCTGCCGATGATGATCTTTACCTTGGAGAAACCGTTATTGCCCTTGGGAATCCTTTCGGTCTCGGCGGTTCGGTGAGCAAGGGAATTCTCAGCTCCAAAACACGTCGCAGCACCGCGCAGGACGGCGTGCTGGATATGGAGGATTGGATTCAGACGGATGCCGCGATTAATCCAGGCAACAGCGGCGGACCGCTGGTCAATCTCGACGCGCAATTGATCGGTTTGAATGTCGCCATTTTCAAAGAAGGGCAAGGAATTGGCTTTGCCATTCCGGTCAAGCGGATCTCGGAAGCGCTCGGAGAAATTTTCACGCCCGAAAATTTGCGCTCGCTCTGGCTTGGCGCTCAATTTCAATCAACGACGAACGGGTTGAAAGTTGTCTCCGTGCAAACCGCGAGTCCGGCGGAGAAGGGCGGACTGCAGGACGGGGATGTGATTCTTCGCGTCAACTCTTCAATTCCTAAAAGTGTTTTTGCCCTGAACCGCGAAATTATTTCCTCGGCCGATAAGCGGGAGATTTCATTTCAAATCCGGCGCGCCGGCGCGGTTGCCACGGCCTCGGTCCGGCTCGTGGCCGAACAGAGCTACTTCAATACAAAACTGATTCGCCAGAAAATCGGCCTCACTCTTCGCGAACTCATCGGGCAGGACTTTGACCGGATTGGCCTGAATCTTACGGCCGGCTTTCTCGTGAGTGACGTGGAGCAGGGAAGCCCCGCCGACCGCGCCGGTTTTCAGAAAGGGCTCATTATCGAAGCGATCAATGGCGAGGCGGCGGATTCGATAGTCAGCGCGGCCCGGTTGCTCTCGTCAAAGAAACGCGGCGAGAAAGTTCGCCTCGGCGTCATTATTCCCGGTCCGTTTCGCCGCGCCGAAGTCGAAGTGAAAGTGCGCTGAACGCATAAGCATGTTGAGCGCCCTTCCACCGGAGCGCACCGGCATCTCCATTACGCGGCGATGAGCGCGGCTCGATCATCTTCGAGGCCGCCGGTCTTTTCGACAAAATAATCGTAGGAACCGGGATAGGGAACGAGCTGGCCTGCGTTCACGTGCAAAACTTTCGTGGCGAGTTTGCGGATAAAATGGACGTCGTGGGAAATGAAAACAAGGGTTCCCTCATATCGTTCCAGGGCGAGCGTCAACGATTCGACGGTATTGATATCGAGATGCGTTGTCGGCTCATCCATCAGCAGCAGG
>DASYTB010000423.1:0-7280 GCA_036002705.1 Verrucomicrobiia bacterium | reverse complement strand
CGAAAGAGCACGCGACGATTGACGCGCGTGTCATGCCCTTAAAGCGAAATAGCGACGTTATGATTCAACCGGAGGAGGATCGTGTCGGGTACCGCTTCTGAAACTTTGGGCTATCTAAACGCCAGTTCTATTTCATCCGATCGAAGCTTTTTTGGAGAATCTGCCAATCTTTGAGCTCTTTGATTTTGGCCCGAGCATCTGTGTTGATCTTCGCTTCAAGCGCGTTCTTCGTAGGGCGAACGGCTCTGTAAAAGATTCCAAAATACCCGGGGAACGGAGCGCTGGCTAATTTGTAAGCGGCTTCTTCGCTCGTCACATCGTGGTCTGCGGGAACCGGGTTGAACACGCCCCCCTTGCGCGGATTCGCGGCGTCGAACGCGCCTTCGTAAAACTCGATGCATTCGCTCAGGCACTCGATGACGCTGAAGCCATCGTGGTCCATCGCGGCTTCCATCATTTGCAAAACGTGGTTCGGGTTGGTGTGGGTGGTACGGGCGATGAAGCTTGCGCCTGCGGCAACGAGTTGTTTCATGGGATTGATCGGTTGATCAACCGCCCCCCAGATATCGGTTTTGCTTTTGAAACCAATGGGGGAAGTCGGGCTGGTCTGCTTTTTGGTCAACCCATAAACGAAATTGTCCATGATGACGTAGGTCATCTTGATGTTCTTGCGCGCCGTGTGATTCACATGATTGCCGCCAATCGAAAAGGCATCGCCATCGCCACCAAAGACGAAAACGTGCAGGTCTGGACGGCTGAGAGAAACTCCGCTGGCGAATGGAAGCGCGCGGCCATGAATAAAATGGACGCCATGCGCCTGAACGAAATAAGGAAAGCGGCTCGAGCAGCCGATGCCCGCGATGGTGGTGATTTTTTCATGCGGCAGTGCGCGCTTTTCCAGGAGCTTGTAGTAGAGGGCCAGGACTGAGAAATCACCGCAACCGGGACACCATGTCGGGTGATCGGCAGTGAGGTCTTTTTTTGTAAGTTTTCGTGGTTCAGCAACTCCGGGCGCCGGGACGACCGGGGCCGGAGCAGGATTTCCGTTTAATTCGGGAATAACGCTAATTGCCATAGAAAATTTATGTTCGAGTTTGCCTTTTATTCTTACATCTTGCGCACGCTGGCATTCACCACATTTTTCGCGCGCTCGATGATATCGCGCACTTTCCAGGTCAGCCCGTCAGTCTTGTTGATGCCGCGGATCTTTGGATCGCAATAGCGCGCGCGCAACAATCCGCCGAGTTGACCGTAACCGTAAAGACCTTCGTCATTTATCTCGACGACAAGGACGTGATTGAACCCGGCGAAGATGTTTTCGAGGCCATCGGCCAGCGGAAAAATGTGCTTAATGTGGAGCGCTGAAACGCTGTCGCCCGCCGCGCGGGCTTTATCGACTGCTTCGTGAATCGGACCTTGGGTGCTGCCCCACCCGACCAGCAACACATTGCCTTCGGGCGGTCCATAGACTTTCGGCGTTGGAAGTTCCCCGCCGAGGGACTGGAGTTTTTTCCGGCGTTTGGCGGACATCTGCATGTGCAGTTTCGGCGAACCGGTGGGATGCCCGAGTTCGTTATGTTCCAGGCCGGTGGCAATTGGATAGATGCCGCTCTGAATTCGAGTGCCGGGAACGACGCGCTGCACCACGCCATTGGGAGTCGAAAGGTCGTAGGGTTTGTAGTCGGGAACCGGGGTGAGGTCAGGCGAAATATCCTGGCATATCTTTTCAAGGTTGGGCTCCTCGAAAGCTTCGATGCGCGTCGCAATAGCCTGATCGGTGAGTATAATCACCGGCACATTGTATTTACGGGCGATATTTACGGCTTCAATAGCCGTGTAAAATGCGTCTTCCACGCTCGAAGGCGCGATGACAACGCGCGGAGAATCACCATGGCCGCCAAAGACCGCGATGTTCAGGTCGGATTGTTCAACGCTGGTCGGCATTCCCGTCGAAGGACCGCCGCGCTGAACATCCACGACGATGAGCGGCACTTCGGCCATCATGGCCCAGCCGATAGCCTCTGTCTTGAGCGAAATACCAGGCCCGCTCGAGCCGGTAACCGCCACACGGCCCGCGTAACCGGCGCCGATAGCCATTGAAATCGAAGCAATTTCGTCCTCACATTGAACGAAAGTCCCCCCGTATTTGGGCAACTCACGGCGGAGCAGTTCCATAATATCCGACCAGGGTGTAATCGGATAGCCCGCGCCGAATCGAACGCCCGCGGCAATCAAACCCCAGGCAAGGGCTTCGTTTCCGGTCATGACCACCTGGTGGCCGCCGCGCTTTTGGCTCTCCGCAAACTGGAACGTCTCGAGCAAATTGCCGAGCGAATAGCTGTAACCGGCCTCAAACGCCGCGAGCGCATTGTTCAGAACGCTCTGATCTTTCCCGCCGAAACGTTCGGAAATAAGCTGCTTCAGCTTCGTAACGTTCAGGTCAAAAACCTTGGCGAGAAGGCCAAGGGTATAAAGGTTTTTACCCTTGTCCTTGGCGGTGCCGCCGATCGCTTCGACGGTCAAACCGGATATCGCGATTCCAACGTGGCGATATTCCTTTTCCCATTCCGGTTTGGGAGTCACGTGCCCTGAGTCATACAGGACAATACCCCCTTTTTTGACCGAGTTGATATGGTCTTCGTAAGAATGCTGATAGAAGGCGACGAGCATGTCCGCGTCGTCCCCCGCGCTGAGCACTTCACCCGAACCGATGCGGACCTGGAAGATCGAGGGGCCACCGGAGATGGTCGAAGGAATGGTCATGAAAGTCATGACCTCCTGCTCGCTTCGGCCCGCCAGGCGGGCCAAAAAGCCGCCGATGGCCTGGATGCCATCCTGCGAATTACCGGCCAACCGAATTACCGCCTCTGAAATTTTTGAAACCTTGGCGCCGCTGGGCGCAGCCGTAAGAATAGAAGCTTCACTCATCGAAAAATCCTGCGTCTCTAGTGCTGAAAACAAAATGCTCCCGCACCTGAAATTCGACTGACACAGGCGGGAGACAATTCAATATGGATTGGAGAGTAAGCCCACGAAAAATCAGTGTCAAACGAGAGGTTTGATTCAAGCGAATTGATTTTCGAAACCGAAAGAGGTCCTGCGGCAAATGCACTGAGACAGATTGACGCAGTTATAATTCGGGGCAAGAAATCTGTCGCCGGCTAAGCGCTCGCTTTGGGCATGAGCCGTTCGAAGCGATTGTCAGACGGAGCGTACTTCGCGAGGGAGCTCCAAAGCCACTGTCCTGGGTCTTCGAGCGTGAAAGCATCAGCGATCCGGGCGGCGTTCTTTCGAAACAGCCACTGCGCTTCCAATTGGCAAATGCTCCGGGCGCTTTCCCTCAAGGCATTGGACTCGTATGGACAGATCAGCCCGATCTGAAAACGTTCAACAAACTGCCCGGCGGCTGTCTTCGGATGTCCTAAAACGATCAGCGGAAGATTTGCCACCGCCGCCAAATATGGAATTCGGGAAGGAAGGCTCAATCGCGCCAATTCGGGCCGATCATCGTGCTCGTCCAAAGAGCCGGAAGGGATAACCGCGAACGGGTGCCATCGCAATTTTTCGATTAAATCGTCTTCTGGAAGGAATCCGACCGTGGTGATGCCATCGGCGGCCAGCTCCGCCTCGGAATACTGCAGCCATGAGGCTTTGGTGTTGCCATACCAATGGAGTTTGACGTCCGAACCACGCAGAGCCGAGCGAAGTCGTTCCAGCCATTGCTGGCTCCAGATATTGCCAATCAGCGCTGCTGGACGTTTTTCGACAATTGCCGCTTCAGGCAATATCGGGGTCGTAAGGACATGCTCGTGCTGGACAAGCGGAGGGAGGACGTAGAAAGGAACGTGAAATTTATTTTCATAGGCATCACGAATTTCCGGCGAGATGCCCAGACGAAGGTCGGCTTTCGCCAAAGCTTCACGAAAGAGCTGGTCCGGAATGCCGTGCGCGCCAATATTATTATCGTCCATCACGTAGACGCATAACGGCGCGCCGAACAACTCTTTTAAACAGATGGCTGTGATCAGGTCGTCGGAAAAGAAAGGGATGCAGAGAATGCGCCGAATCGTGCCGCCATTTAGAGTCTGAAGGAGGAATTGATAGCTTTCCCACCGGGCCAAACCAGCGTGGGGAATTTGCACCTGATAAGCGCCAAAATCCTGTTTGCCGCCGAAACTGTTTTCCGAACGGATTGAGAGAACGTTGGGGAAATGGCCGAAGAAACGCTCCACGATAATCCCTATGCCGTGCCGAAGATTCGGCTCGTTCGGTGTGATGATTGCGTCCGCTCCGCTCAAAGCGGCGAAAGGGACGCGATCAGGGGTCCCGACCGAGTCATCGACCGGGCCTGTTTTCCAGAATTTCCACGAAGAGCGATTCATTGCCGACGTTGATTAAGACAGTTCGAGCCGACTGCACGAAGAAGCTCGTGGTCGGGTACCCCCGAGAGGGTCGCGCTGCGGCGACCTTCAAAATCCAGGTCCAGAGCGATTCGCTCGAAAAACAGCATTTTCGGAGGCTGCTTAAGGCGCAGGAATTTCACAAGCACAGGTAGGCGGTTGTCGAAAATCAAGGGTTACCAAAATGAAAAGAAGCGTTTGGCCCGTCGTTTTTCCTGGTCGTTCCCGGGCCGGCTCATCACTTGTTCATCCAGTTGGCGCACTCGCTCGGAGAGGACCGACGCAATGTTGCGATAAAGCTTCATGCACAGCACGGGACTGGCGGACCGGAGAACAGCGCCTGAGATCGCGATCAATTCGGTCGGCCGCAATGCCACGGCTGAGGCCGAACGGGGCATCTGGTTCATAACCGCCATCTCTCCGAAGCATTCGCCATCACCGATCTGCTTGATCTCTATTTCGCGGTCACCCGATAGTTTGCGAATGGAAACTCGCCCCTTAACCACTAGGTACATCGTGGAACCGCCGGCACCCTCCTCGAGAATGGTCTCACCCGGTTTGTAAGTTTCATGCCGGGACATTTGCATCACGGCGGCGAGTTCTTTTTCGCTGAAATCGGCAAAAAGCACGTTCCGCTTTTTGAATCGTGGGAATGCGCTTATCTGTTCGGTCTCGGGAAAGCTGGTTTCTTTTTGCTTCAAACACTTCTCGAGGCAGATTTCCAACGCATCGGCCATGGCGTCGGCGGAGCAAAATCGTTGCGCGGGATCTCGAGCCACAGCCTGGTCGATCTCTCTCGAAAGATCCGCCTCGAAGTCGCCTACTTCCGATAGTGATTTCCAACGGCCGTTCAATACGGCCTTCAGTGTCGCCTCGACGCCAACGGTCTCGAAAGGCTTCCGGCCGGCAAGCCATTCGTAAGCGATAATCCCCAGGGAAAAAACGTCTGCGCGAACATCGATCTCATTCGCTTCCAATTGTTCGGGTGCGACGTAGCCGGGCGTTCCGTAGATAAATTCCTCGCCCGCCAATGACCATGTGGCGGGCTTGTTCGGGAGGCGGCGGCGGGCCACGCCAAAATCCATGATTTTGGGCGTCCCTTGAAGCGTCACCATAATGTTTCTTGGTTTAATATCGCCGTGAAGGATGCCTCGCTGGTGAACGTAATGGAGTGCTCTGGCCACCATCACGACGAAACTGAGGATCTGTGGAATGGAGGCCGAGTCCTTTTCCTTCTGAGCGCGTCCGCATTTCAGCGTCTGACCCTGAACACATTCCATGACGATGTACGGAACGTCACGGGATGTGCCCATATCGAAAATGGAGGTGATGTGGGGATGGTGCAATTGGCCGATGACCTTGGCTTCCTCGAAGAGCAGTCCGATTCCACCGCCGGTCGCGTTCTTCTCATCGTCGGAATTACCCCATCGCAAGCATTTGATGGCTACGTTCCGCTCAATGGTAGTATCGAAAGCGCGGTACACAACTCCCCAATGCCCTTGACCAAGAACTCCCTCGATCCGGTAGCGGCCCAACATCTCGCCATTTGAAAAAGTTACGGGCATTTGCGGTTGCTCCTGAAGCCAGTGGAACAAATCGAGGAACTCGGAGCAGAGCATTCTCCAGCTTCAGAATTCAGGCGAAGAATAGGACGTGTGACGCGAATGTCAAAGTTGGAAAATTTTGGTGGAAACCTTTGTTCTCGCGTCATACAAAGGACCCCTTTTATTCTGTTACGGTGGCCATCTTGAAGTCAGGACACAATCTCTTCGAGGTTGGTGTCCATTTGAATCGTTACCCCGAAGCGGCTCGCGGCGCTACTCTGTTTCGCTCCAATCACAGCAGTTTACTGGTTCATTTCAGCTTTTTGATCTGAAAAGTTCCGTTTCCGATAAAATCATTCGTTCCGGTATCCTGGCGCACCTTTAACGCGATGACGGCCATTGTTTGGTTTTGGTCGATGGTGATTTGACCGGCAATAATATGGAGCTGTTTTCCGTCGTCAGTTCGTACATTTAACTCGCTCGGCCCGAAGACCAAGCCATTCCCCGTCAAATCAAAAACGAATGCCCACTGTTGCGATTTCAAGCTGAGGCCGCATGAGCCGAAAAACAAACCACGGTTAAAATTCGCGAGGTGAAAGCCATGATGAAGCTGGCCGGTGTCGGGCGGAATGTAATCATGCCAAAAATCCAGGAGCGTGACCGCATTAAGACAGGTGTTGAGGCCAAGCCAAATACTGAGCATGACTAAACGTGGCATCTTCATTCCGCTCAATCGTCGGCGCAGAAAAGCCGACATTTTATCTATCGGGTTTGATGCGCGCAGTCTTTAAAGCTTTAACTTGGTTTAGGTCTTGTCTGCAAGATGGCCTTGGGGAGGCTCGTCAGATTCGTTCCGATGGCGCTTGATTGACCAGCGCCGATCTGAAGGACGCGCACTCGAGAGGGCTGAACGTGCGTATTAAGTCCTCGACAACATTTTTTTGAAGGATGAGAATGGCTTCTGTTCCGAATGAGTCCTGCGGCGTGTCAATAAAAAAATTGGGGGTCGCTAAAACTATGAACAAAAAACCACGCAAGGGCGAGGCTGCCGCTAGCCCGGAATTTGATATTCGAACAGGCATCACCCAGGCCACGATCACGCGCGCCTTTCTGGACAACGTGACGTGCATGCAGGCGCGTTTTCCGGCAGTCGCCACGCGCAATGATTATTACATGGCTCTGGCCTATACCGTTCGTGACCGGTTGCTGCACCGCCTGATCACGACTGCGCAGACTTATTTCGACCGGCGCAGTCGTTCCGTTCTCTATCTTTCCGCGGAATTTCTGATGGGGCCGCAGCTCGGAAATAACTTGATCAATCTCGGGATTTATGATG
>DASYTB010000422.1:0-6298 GCA_036002705.1 Verrucomicrobiia bacterium | reverse complement strand
ATGTTCGCCGGCTTCAGATCCCGATGAATGATCCCTTTCAGATGAGCGAATTCCAATGCCTCCGCGGTCTGTTTACAAACGTCCAGCACTTCCTCAACCGGCAATGGTCCCCGCCTTATACGATCGGCCAAAGTTTCACCCTCGACCAATTCCATGACCAGTCCCTTATTCTGGCCGAATTCCTCCACGCCGTAAATCGCCGCGATGTTCGGATGGTTGAGCGCAGCCAGCAGTTTTGCTTCCCGGGAAAAGCGCACGACTCGGTCCGCGTCCTGGCTGAAGTTTTCCGGCAGGACCTTGATAGCCACTTCGCGGTCCAGCTTGGTGTCACTGGCTCGATACACCACTCCCATCCCACCTTGGCCTAACTTCTCCGTGATCCGGTAATACGCGATGTTTTGCCCGGTCATTGTTAAATCGCTCCCAAGCCGTATTCCTTCCTTATCTGACACTTGACGACAGGAAGTCTGATGGCATCGGCAACAAACGCCGAGCAGCTTTCAGCGCCACAGTTGTTACCGTTCATCTCCCCGCGAGTCACGCTATATCCGCGATTCCGGACGAAAACGAAAATGATCAAATATTCGGCGGCAAAGCCATTCAAAAACTCAACCTGCTGCCAAGGTTTAAAGAAGCGCAGTGTCAGCTTTAAACCGCTTTTCGGAGCACTTCTTACGTACATCACGTACGATTACGTACATACTTACAGTTACATTCTAATTGACAGTCCCAAACCCACTCGGTACGGTCTGTGTGTAAAGACCGAGCGTGTGCCCCGATTTTACATTTCGGGGCTTTTTCATGCTCGGGTGCAGCCAAGCAGTATGCCGAATACGATTCTAGTGGGCGCCCAATGGGGTGACGAAGGAAAAGGAAAGATTATCGACGTCCTGACGGAGGAAGCGGACGTGGTTGTCCGCACACAGGGCGGCAATAATGCCGGCCACACTGTCTTCATCGGGACGAAGAAATATGTTTTGCACCTCGTTCCCTCGGGCATTCTGCGTCCTGGCAAGATCTGCATTATCGGAAATGGCGTGGTGGTCGATCCGATTTCTCTCGTCGAAGAAATCGAAGGACTGCGCAAACTTGGCGTGGCGGTAGATGGTAATCTTTTATTGAGCGAAACGGCCCACCTTGTTTTCCCTTATCATCGCCTGCTTGATGAACAGCGCGAACTGCTCAAAGGAAAAAACAAAATCGGCACGACGAAGCGCGGCATCGGACCTGCTTACGGCGACAAAGCCGCGCGAACCGGCCTGCGCGTGGCGGACCTGATCAATGCCGCCCGGTTCGAACTGCTTCTCAAACAGCGACTCAAGGAAAACAACGAAATCCTGAAAGCGTTCGGGGCGAAGGCGCTCTCCTTCAAGAAAGTCCATGAGGAGTATCGCCGGGCCGGCGATTACCTCGCGCCGTTCGTGGCGAATACCGTGGTCTGGCTGCACGAATCCACCAGCCGCCGCGAAACAATTCTTTTCGAAGGCGCGCAGGGAACTTTCCTCGACATCGATCATGGCACCTATCCTTTTGTCACGTCCTCGAACACGACATCCGGCGGCGCTTGCACAGGCTCGGGCGTTCCGCCAAATCGCATGGATCGCGTGGTCGGCGTCATGAAGGCTTACACCACGCGCGTCGGTGAAGGGCCATTGCCCACCGAAGACGCCGAAATTGCCGATATGCTTCATGACATGGGCCGCGAATTCGGCGCCACCACCGGGCGGGCGCGCCGCTGCGGATGGTTCGACGCGGTCGCGACGAAGCATGCGACCATGGTGAACGGGATCGATGAACTCGCGATCACGAATATCGATGGGCTCGATACCCTCGAGACGATCAAGGTTTGCACCGCTTATCGCTGCGGGGCCAAAATGTTCGATTACATTCCCAACGACATCGAAACGTTTTCCAAGTGCCAGCCGGTTTATACCGAATTTCCAGGATGGAAAACGCCCACCCATGAAATCAAAAGCTGGAAGCAAATGCCGCCCAAAGCGAAATCGTACCTCAAGGCGATTTCTGATCTTACCGCCGCCAAGCTCAGGATTGCGTCGGTCGGTCCGGCGCGGGAGCAGACCCTGTTTCTCTAAATGAGCTTTGGGCCTACAGCGGTGATAGTTTGCCTCGCAACTATTGTCGCTGGCCTTGGCACGACCCATCCGGAGGAACTTCGACCCCACCGCTGGCTCAAAATCGTTCTTTCACTGCCGATCATGGTGTTGATCACGGCGCAGTTCTATCAACTCGATCAGATCGGCGGCTATTTTGCCATTTGGGGTTTTGCCATCCTGGCCTTCATCTGGAAATCCCCCCTCGCCCATTTCGGTTCGCTCTGTGTCCACCGTCTTATTTATGGCAACATGAATCAACCCACGGGCGTGCAGCCGGATTTTTTTGGCCCCAAGGCGCTGCGGAAACATGGCGACATTAAGGAAGCGCTCGGCCTCTGCAAACAGGAGCTCGACAAAGATCCCCTCAACTATGAAGGGCTCCTGTTGTTTTCCGAGCTTTGCCTGGAATCCTGTGATTCCGTGGCAGCCTTGGCGCCTTTGAAAAAACTGCTGAATCATGCCAGCCTCTCGAGCGAACAGCGTGAAGCCGTTCGCGCCCGCCAGGAAACGATTCAAGAATCGATCCTGGTTGCCGAATTAAATTCCAAATGACCGCGGCCCTCAACCTGAGCGAACAGGCTCGTGAGAATCTTCCCACACATGTCGCCATCATCATGGATGGCAATGGGCGCTGGGCCAAACAACGCCACCTGCCACGAGTGGAAGGCCATCGGACGGGTGTGGAAAGTGTCCGCACGATTGTCCGAGCGTGCGGCGAACTCGGGATCAAATATTTGACACTCTACGCATTTTCCGTCGAAAACTGGAACCGGCCCCAGGCTGAAGTCGATACCCTGATGAAGTATCTCGCGCGTTATTTGAAAACGGAGATCGGCGAACTGAACAAGAACAACGTCCGGCTCGAAGCCATCGGACAGATTTACCGGTTGCCCGAGTTCGTCAAAGAACAGCTCAAAAAAACCCAGGCGGCTCTCGCCAAAAACACCGGTCTCACCCTCGTTCTGGCCCTGAGCTACGGTGGACGCACTGAGATCATTGAAGCGACGCGCGCCATCGCCGAGAAAGTGAAGGAAGGAGAGCTCGAACCCGCCGAAATTAACGAGCAAGTCATTTCGCAACATCTTTACACTCGCCATTATCCCGATCCCGATCTGCTCGTCCGGACCAGCGGTGAAATGCGCGTGAGTAATTTTCTCCTGTGGCAGATTTCATATGCAGAGCTAGTCGTGACTCCGACGCTTTGGCCGGATTTCCGGAAGCCACAACTCTACGACGCACTGGAGGAGTACGGTAGACGACATCGGCGTTTCGGCGGGGTGTAGAAATCGTGCAACCCAGGGAAGCCGGGGCAATGAAGAGCAAAAAGAGCGAGGATTTCTTCAAAAAGTCAGTTTTTCTTTCCTTGAGTTGCACGGCTCCATTAGCTTGCCGGTTTTCGCGATGTCGCAAATGCTGAAGTCAACGGGGGCGATGGGCCTGGCCACGCTTACCAGCCGAATCCTCGGGATGGTGCGGGAGATGGTTTATGCCGGGTTCATGGGGGACCGAGTTGAGGCCAGCGCCTTCAAGACCGCGCTCATGATCCCGAATCTCTTTCGACGGTTGCTGGGGGAGGGCGCACTGACGGCGGCTTTCATTCCGATCTTCAAGGAAAAGGAGCGGAATGAAGGTGAAGCCGAAATGTGGAAAGCAGCCAATGGGGTGATTTCCGGGCTAATCTTATCGGCTTCGGTTGTCGTTCTGCTCGCTATGATCGGAATGACTGTGGCCCTGATCGCGACGGCCCCGAGTGGCGCGGGGGTCACGTCCGCGGCGGGGTTTCAACCTGAGGTTTACCTGCCGGGCATCGGAAAAATCTCGGCAAGCTCGCGGCTGATGCTCGAGTTGGCGCGGGTCATGTTCCCTTACATGCTGCTGGCGTGTCTGGCCGCGATCCTGATGGGGATGCTGAACGCGCGCGGCCATTTTTTTGTCCCAGCGCTTGGGGCTTGCATCATGAACCTCGTCTTAATCGCGAGCGTTTATTTTTTGGCCCCTCTTTTTGGGAAAAAGTTGGAGACGCGGATTTTCGCGCTGGCCTACGGTGTTCTCGTGGCGGGCGTAGCGCAGGCGGCTTACCAGGTTCCGGCCCTGCTGAAAGAGGGTTTTCGATTCTACTGGGTGACACCTTTCGGGAACCCGGTCGTGAAGAGGGTGGTGCGGCAGATGGTGCCGGGGATGCTCGGCATTTCCGCCTTTCAATTCAATGTCCTGACGACCGCCGCGATCGCGTGGTGGGTGGATGATACGATCTACGCTTCGTATGACTATGCGGTGCGGTTAATGGAGTTTCCACAGGGGTTGTTCGGCATCAGTTTGGCGACCTATCTGTTGCCGACGCTCTCGGGATTGGCGGTGGAAAAGAAGTTTGGAGAATTTCGCGCCACTTACAAACAAGCGGTGGGTTACCTCTTTTTTTCAAATCTGCTGGCGTCGATCCTGTTGGTGGTTCTGGCGCAACCGATGATTCGGCTGCTGTTCGAGCACGGCAAATTCGACCATTTTTCGACGATCCGATCAAGCTACGCGCTGGCCTGTCTTGGTCCCGGCTTGCTGGCGTTCTCGATGGTGAATATCACGGCCCGCGCGTATTACGCGCTTGGAGATACGCAAACACCGATGAAAATCAGCGCGTTCTGCCTTCTCCTGAACGTTGTTTTCGCGCTCTTTACGGTTCCGGCCTTGCGCCAGGGCGGAATGGGAATCGCGAACACCTTGAGCGCGGGGGTGAATGTTTACCTGTTGATTTATGGGTTGAAGCGAAAGCTGAGCAAACTGGAATTCTCCGATCTTCGCCCGATTTTTTTTCAGATGATTTCGGCGGGAGTTTTGGCGGCGTTGCTGGCTTACGGCACGAGCGTCGCGTGGGAACATTACATTGGGGGCGCTCATCTTTTGTCACGGATCGGGGCGGTTTTTGTGCCGGTGGGAGTGGCGACGGGGGCTTATCTCGCGACGCTGGTGTGGCTGCGCGTTCCGCAGGCTCAGGATGTGGTGCAGGTGATGCGCGCGAAAATCCGCAGATGATGCGTGATTTCGCGCGCTTTCAAACGAGTGCGATTTTTCTGGCGGTGAGAGCTTCCGGGGCGTCTTCGAAGCGGCCCACGGCTGCTCAAACGGATCAGCGGATTTTTGCGCTTGAACGGAGCAAACTTTTTTGGGGAGGATCGGTATTTCTCCTTATGGTCCGTCGGAAAATCGTTCGCTATTTCGGCGTGGAATAGCATACAGCCGGCTTACCAGTGGTACCTGGTAATAGGCGATCCTTTGGTCAAGCGATGAACCACGCTATTTTTTATGAAAACAATCGTGATGCTGACTTTGCTTGGCCTTGTCGCTCTGCAACCGCAGGCGCAGTTGCAAGGAACATTTCGAAATCTTGACTTCGAGGAAACAGAGGTTCCCCTCGACACCCCAGACAGGACAATTGTCCCGGCGGCAGAGGCAATTCCCGGGTGGACGGGACTAAAGGCGGCCTGCCGAACCTTGTATATAATGGGGTAACGACCGGCTCCTCTGCAGTTTGGCTGGGCCACGTCGGAAATCCTTTCACACCCTAATTGAAGGAGACTACTCGATAATATGGTGGGCGATGCGGGAGACCTTACGATCAGCCAGCGCGCCGTGATTCCGCTCCCGATCCGCTCCGTCTTTTTTAAGAGCGAATCGAGGGGCATTCTCATTGGGCCACAGCTCACAATCAATGGGGGACCGCTTAGCTACCAAGCCATTGTTTCAACCCCTGAGTACACGCTCTTCGGAGTGGATATAACGCGCCTTGCGGGGCAAGCCGCCACCGTGGCTTTTACTGGAAAAGAGCGCATCGGTGGTTTTCGACTTGATTCAATCCAGTTCTCAACCCAGAGCGTTCCCGAGTCGGGCACGCGCCGTCCTCGCGCTTGCCTCGCCTCTTTTCTTTTCAATCGAAGGAGGGATGTTCGCGGTTGAAACTTTTTCTGACAATCGGTCTGGGCAGCATTTTGGCCGTGTGCAACACCTGGGCTCAAGGCACCTTCCGAAATCTCGATTTCGAAGAAGCACAGGTTCCAGCGGAAGGGGTTTAACGCTCTACCGGGACGATGGCCGAGCACCGGGGGACGCCCCGAGCGTAACGCTCAACGGAGAGACGCTTTCGTCCCATCATCCTGGCAACAACCGCCAAGTACTCGATTTTCGGCGCCGAT
>DASYTB010000421.1:0-3101 GCA_036002705.1 Verrucomicrobiia bacterium | reverse complement strand
TTCAGATTTACGAAATTGTTGAAATTCGGCGGATGTTGTCGAGTCGTCGGGCCGAGGTTATCGTCAAATGGCAGGAACGCGAACGAATATTCCTGATTATGCAAATCCCACCGGCGATTAAAGAAGTGGTTGTGAGCGAGGATACGCTCGGATTTCATTTGGAAGATGGGCGATTCATTAGCGTCCCGCTGGATTTTTACCCACGCTGGCACTCGCGACCATTGAGGAGCGAACCCATTTTGAAATCAATGGGTCTTCGGTTTATTGGCCCGAGTTGGATGCGGATATCGGCGCTGAGGGGCTTTTAGCGGGAGCGTCTGAACATCGCGCGCACGCGCGGAAAGCCGTCGAACGCGCGGTGCGGCTCGGCCGTTTACCTGCCAGTGCTTTGGAAACGGGGTTGCGCTAAACGTTGATCAATTCTCTTCCGCCGGGCTTCTGCCCGACCACAAAAACGCTTTCGGCGAATTCGGGTTTGCGCGCCCAGCCGAGGCGCAGCCAGTCGCGGACACGCTTCAGGAGCTGATTTGACGTGCGCATATCGCAGAAGCCCAGCTCAATCACTTTGAAGCCGTGCCGTTGAAATAACTCGAGGGCGGTCGCGCGCGAATACCAGCAGGTGTGTTGCGGGTGCGTCCAGAGCGTATCGTCCAGGCCCTTGTAGAGCTGCTTGATGCGGCTGAAGGCCCAGGCGTTCGGGACGGTGGAGACGAGGAGACCGCCGGGTTTGAGGCTGGCGTGAGCGCTGTCCAGGAAGAGGCCGGCATTCGAAAGATGCTCGATCAATTCGCCCGCGACGATCACATCGAACTCGCCCAGATTAGCGGCTGGAATATTTTCGGCGTTGCCTTCGATGACTTTAAACCCATGCGCCACCATTTCCTTGATGCTTTCGATATCGTTATCGAAGCCGACTACCGCCGCCGCGACCTTGGCGATCTCAGCGTGAAGAAACCCGCCTTCCTCGAGGTGCTCAAAATTCGAATGATTGCAGCAGCCGACATCGAGCACGCGCTTGCCCCGGCAGAGCTCCTGGATCCGAGGGATTCTGGGAATGAGACGGGCGGGAGGCGGCACGACATGAGCCGCAGCGATCCGGCGTTCTTCGGATTTGTGGATGTGTTTGTGTTTCATCCGCGTTCAACGCTTATCTGCCCTCTAGAGTTTAACTCCAACGCGGCAGGCCTCATCGACGCGGACGAGGTGCATCTGGACTTTGTGCGCGGCGAAATATTCGTCGGTCGCTTCGCGGCAGCCTTTCCAATAGCCGTAGTCATCGAGGATGAGCACGCCACCGGGAGTGAGCCGGGGAAAGAGATGATCCATTTCGTGCTTGCTCGAAGAGTACCAGTCCGTATCGAGCCGCAGAATCGCAATTTTTTCCGGGGCTTGCGCGGGCAGCGTGTCTTCAACGCGGCCTTTGATGAAGTGCAGTTTCTCTTTGGGATAGCCGGTGCTTTGCAGGTTGGCCGTGACCTCTTCCATGGAAGCGTAGCACCAGTCAACGCCGCCGGTCTCGGTGCGTTCCGCTTCCTGAAAACGGGTGATGGCCTTTTTGCCACGAATGTCGGTGTCCTTTTCCGTCGGCTCGACCATGCCTTCATAGGTATCGAAGAGATAAAGGTCGCGCGATCTGTCGCCGAGTTCCAGCAACGTGCGAGCCGCCGCCATCATCATTCCCCCGCGCCAGACGCCGCACTCCACAATGGAGCCGGGAACCCGGTGTTGCGTCGCGTACCGAACGGCGTCGATGATCGGGAAAATCTTATCGACCGTTTTGGCCATGGTGTAATGGCGGGATTTTTCGATGATTTCGATATCCTCCGCCGCGAAGTCGCCGGGATACTTGGGATTATCGCGCGTCCGGGCCATTTCGTAGCCCATCGGGCGCAAAATTGTATTAAGGAGTTTACGGGCGTTCATGTCGGCGCGGGAGAAATCTAGGGGAAAATCGCTCCGGGACAATCTGCTTTTACTTTTCTGCGCTTCGATTCCCTTGCGCCTTCCGTGGCCTGCCCGCACTTTATCCGTTCTCCGGCGGGGCCGGATCGATGGAGAAAAAGCAGAAAAAAGGTTTGCGCAGTTTGCTGGGCGTGCTGGCCTTCCTCGGAAGATATCCGCGGAGCATCGCGCTCTGCATTTTTCTGCTGCTGATCAACATCAGCATCGAAATGTCGCTCCCGCAGATCATCGGCAATGCGGTGACGAATTTGCGCTGGCACATGGAATGGGGCGCGGAATTCCCGCGAAACCAATACGTGCTTTTGTTCCTTTCGCTCGTGATGATTCGCGCCGGCGTCGGGCATCTCCTCGGGCCGACGCGGAATCGGCTGGTCCAAACCACCCTTGGTGATATTCGCAGCGCGATTTATGATGCGATGCAGCGTCTTTCATTTTCCTTTTACGACCGCACCAATTCCGGCGAGCTCATTTCTCGTTCCACCACCGACGTGTGGCGTCTGCAGGATTTCTTTTTTGCCTGCCTGTTGATGGTGGTCGATATCGCGGTTTCGCTCGTCGTCACGATTGTGCTCATCTCACTGATTAGCCCCGCGCTCGCGCTGATCACCGCCGCGACGGTCGTGCCAACCGCTGGTTTGCTCGCTTATTATTCCAAGAAACTGCATCCGCAATGGCGCAAGGTTCACGACCTGCACAGCGAAATGACGACCGTGGTGCAAGAGAATATCGCCGGGGTGCGCGTGGTGAAAGCCTTCGCGCGGGAGAGCGCGGAAGTGCAAAAATTCACCACGAAACGCGATGTGTATTTGGAAACCATGATGCGAACGGTTTCCTACTGGTCCGCCCGCGTGCCGCTGGCGCAATTCATCTTCGGACTGGCCTTGCCCCTGGCCTTGTTTGAAGGCGGGCGCGAGGTCATTCGCGGCAGCATTCTGCTCGGCGATCTGGTGAAAGTTATTTTTTATCTCCTCGCGATTGGGAACCGCATGGGATCCATTGGGCAGTTCACCAATATTATCCAAAATGCCAGCGCGAGCGCGGAACGCGTCCTGGAAATCGTCGAGGAGCCAGAGCGAATAAAGAGCGGTCATGGCAAACTTCCTGCGCGCGGCGGGACTGTGGAATTCCGTGACGTTTGT
>DASYTB010000420.1:0-22060 GCA_036002705.1 Verrucomicrobiia bacterium | reverse complement strand
CAAAATCCGTTGATCGTTCCAGGCATATTGCGACACAATTTCCCGTTCCCGTTTGAAACCGATCCCGGTGATGTAAGTCATGTTCAACGGATTGACGCCGGCTTCGTAGTTGCAATTCGCCATGACCGTTTCGAGATACTCGGGTCTGGGCGTCACTTGGTACGCCACCGTCACGTCAAAGGCCCGTTCGCTCGAAAAGTACCAGCCGGGGCTGCGGTACTCTTTCGTCGTGTCGGGAAAACTCGTCCCGTAAGCTGATTCTTGCGAGAAGCGGACATGGTCGTCGCCGGTGGCAATGATCTCAGCTTCGCATTTGCCAAGATAACTCTGATCCAGCTTTGAAGCGGGCAATCGGCCGGAGCGCGCGGCAAAGGCGTAGGTCCGCACGGCGCAGCCGTAACCCTCGAACAGCCGCCACCAGGTCCAGCGCCGGGTGCTTACATCGTTCGGATCGGGGAAGAACTCGAACAATTTCGATTGATACTGCGCGTCACCGGTCGCCGCATAAAGCGCCGCGGCCGCCCATGCGAGTTCATCATCGTGACCCCATTCGTTGCCATAGTGTGTGATCTTTTGGTAAGCGCCGAGCTTCCCATATTTCGCGATGGCGTTCATGAGAAAGGTCCACCCGAGTTGGGCCTTCCTTAGATAATTGGCGGCTTCGGTCGGAAATTGCGCCTTCATCAGAGGCGACGAACCGGCTTCGGCCAGCGCGGCCACCGCCGCCGCGGTCACGGACGTTGTCTTTGGAAACACGACCTGCGGGTCTCCGTGATCGGGCAAAACGTTGTTTTCGTAGCGGCGATCTTTCGGATAAACCAGGAAATAGAATCCGCCATCCGCGTCCTGCATCTTGGCCAAAAAATCCGCTTCCCACTTCGCTTCCTCCAGGATGTCGCTTTTGCCGTCGCCGCTCTCCGGGGTTCCGAGATTATCCAATGAGCCCACGCCCGGAAAAGAATCCGCCGCGAAAACCAAAAAATGTGTCAATCCCGCGCTGTTGATGGTGTATTTGCTGTAATCGCCGGCATCGTGATGCCCGCCGGATACATCGACGGTACCGTGGTTAACAAATGGGTAGAGGCTCGCCGCTACGTTTTCCAGGCTCGGCGCCGTTTGAAGCGTTTCATCCAGGTAATCTCCTGTCACCAACCGCAGCACGTCCTGCACTTCGGAAAATTCGGCGTCCATCGTCGGAATCTGCGCGGGAGCGATGTGACACGGATCGTGGGTGTGACGCGTGAACGGCAGGTAATTCCCGCTACCGCAACGTTGATTGAAAAGGCCGAGCGCGAACGTCCGCGCGAAACCAGCCGTCACGCCGTCGTCGATGCGGAAAGGAAACGATTCGCCGAGGCCCGGCACAACCAGCCGGTACTCGCCCGGAGTGCTGAAAGCCGTGAAATCCGCTTGATACACCTCCTGGTAGGGCAGGGGAGCGTAGCTGAATCCGACATCCGCTCGCAGTGTGAGCTTGCCATGGTAAACGGTCGCGCCCGTCTGTGAATCAATCAGTTGAAAACCGACCTCGGTCGGAATGGGCAATTCGCCAAGGGAGCCTAGATAATAACCGACCATGGCCTTTTTCGGATACGAGGGCATGTAGCCCAGTTGGCTCACGTGGAGAACCGGACTCAGGCGCAACGCGTCTTTCGTCGCGACATACTTGACGGGGTCTTTCCAAAGTGTACTGCTCGGATTTTTGACTTCAACGGATTGCCCGTCCGCAATGCTGGCGCCCAGCGTGAGATAAATCTCGCTGGCAATGCGGAGGTCGCCCGGCTTTTCCGGCGCGGAAAGAACCCGGCGTTTGAATCCCACCGCCGTCACGCTCACCATCTGATTATTGACCGTCACCGCAAATTCGGAAACCGGCGGCAGCGTCGCGTTGAAATTCCCATCGACAAAATCCCAGGCGCTGACGCGGGCCGGATCCGGTTGCTTGGTGGTGATCAACGTCAACTCGAGAACGTTCGGAGAAAGGACGCGCAAACCGTACGATCCGATCTCCGGAAGGGCGAGCGGATTTACGTCAGTGATGAGTTGTTGGGCGCTGATTTGAAAAGCGCCGCAAAAAATTAATAAAGAAAAAGCGAATAAACCCGGGAATAAAAAACGTCCGAGAGATGGCTTCTTCTTCCAGCCGCGATGAGCGCACGGACGCTCGGCGGTGGGCCTGGCTTGGTTGAGAACAGGTTTAGCGATCACGCGGGGTGATTTAGCAACGTGCGTACCGCGTGCCAGCCTATCGGGAAATTTTTTCTTCTAAATTTTTGAACTGTCCTGTTCTTGAGCACATCGGCGCATTTTTGTCGGGTCGTTAGGCAGCACACTGGCACTGGACGGAGCGGCGCACCCAAGGGTGTCTCGAAATAATTCGGGCACCCGCGAGCCCTTGTCATTGATGTCTCCATCCGAGGCAAGATCTGGCCAGTCCAAGGCGCGGGTTTGACGCCGATGAGAAAAATATTCCCTATCCAAAGTAGGACAGACGTTTCCCGCGAACGAAAAGGCACGCACGTTTATGTCGGGTGCCGCTTCCGATCGTCAACCTCGAATTGACCGCAGGCCCGCGACGTGCAAAATCATCTTCATGAAATCTGCCTACGAACTGGCGATGGAGCGGTTGAGTAAAAATTCACCGGCGGTCAAACTCACGGACGACCAGAAGAAGGAAATCGCCGAACTCGATTCCCTCTACGCCTCCAAAATCGCCCAACGCGAAATCTTTTTGCAAGGCGAAATTGCCCAGGCCGAATCAACTGGTGACTTCGAAGCCGTCGAGCAACTCCAAAAGCAACTCAGCAGCGAGCGGAAGACTTTTTCCGCCGAGCTCGAGGAAAAGAAGGAAGCTGTCCGCGAAAAAGGCAAATAGCGCCAACCGTGACGCGCCGGTGGAGAGCTCTTCGCTCATCTAAAGAAAGCAAGTTATCGCCTTCGGGCAAAACTTCGCTTGCCCTGCCTTGAACCACTCTCCATCTTTCATCCCGTATGGCTGGAGCCGGAATGGACATCAAATATGTGGCGCATCTTTCGCGCATCGCGCTGACGCCCGAAGAGGAGCAGAAGCTGGGAGCGCAGTTGGGCAATATTTTAGGGTATATCGAAAAGCTCAATCAGCTCGATGTTTCCGGCGTCGAGCCGACGGCGCATGCGGTCCCGCTGGTCAACGTCACGCGGCCCGATGAAACGCGGCCTTCGTTGCATAATGAGGACGTCCTGCGCAACGCCCCGGCGAAGGCCAACGGACTCTTCCTCGTCCCGAAAATCGTCGAATAGCCGCCCACATGCTGAACCAACTGACTATTTCCGAAGCCTCGGCCCGACTACGCAAAAGGGAGTTTTCCGCCCGCGAACTGATGCAGGCCTGCCTTGATCGCGTGAGGCAGGTGGATCGGAAAGTGAAGGCGTTTCTCAGCTATGACGAGAACGATGCGCTTGCGCAGGCGGACGCGGCGGACAAGCTGCTTGCTGAAAACCCTAACGTCGCTCACCCGCTGCTCGGAGTTCCGATTGGCCTGAAGGACCTGCTCTGCGTCAAGGGCCAGCCCTGCAATTGCGCGTCTAAAATCCTCGGAAATTTCCGCGCCCCGTACAACGCCACCGTAATTGAAAAACTGAAGGCGGCGGGAGCCATCGTTTTCGGCCGCTTGAACATGGACGAATTCGCGATGGGGAGTTCCACCGAGAACTCTGGTTTCTTTACGACTCGCAATCCCTGGGATTTGGAGCGCATTCCGGGCGGGTCGTCCGGCGGTTCCGCGGCGGCCGTCGCCGCGGATGAATGCCTCGCGGCCCTTGGCTCCGATACGGGCGGCTCGATTCGCCAGCCAGCCGCGCTTTGCGGCTGCGTCGGCTTCAAGCCGACTTACGGACGCGTTTCTCGTTATGGACTCGTGGCTTTCGCTTCTTCCCTTGACCAGATCGGGCCGTTCACCAAAGAGGTGGGCGACACGGCGCTCCTGCTCGAGGTGATCAGTGGCGTCGATCCGCTCGATTCAACGAGCGTTCCCGAACCGGTGCCACATTATTCCCAGGCGTTAGATGGGAATGTCAAAGGTCTGAAGATTGGGATCGCCAAAGAGTACATGATCGGCGGGCTCGATCCCGAAGTAAACAGCGCCGTCCAGGCCGCGGTTCAACAACTGCAAAAGCTCGGGGCGGAGATCGTCGAAGTCAGTCTGCCGCATACGGATTACGCGGCGGCCACCTACTACATTATCGCTCCCGCCGAGGCGAGTGCCAATCTCGCCCGCTTTGACGGCATCCGCTACGGAATGCGAATTGATGGCGCCGATCCCATCGAGCTTTACTCGAAGACGCGCGGCGCCGGTTTCGGCGCGGAAGTGAAGCGCCGAATTATTCTTGGCACTTATGTCCTCAGCAGCGGGTATTACGACGCCTATTACCTGCGCGCGCAAAAAGTTCGCACTCTTATCCGAGAGGACTTCATCAAGGCCTTCGAGAAAGTCGATGCCATCGTCACGCCAACCACGCCCACCGCCGCCTTCAAAGCGGGAGAAAAATCGGGCGATCCGCTTCAGATGTATCTTTCGGATATCTTCACCATCTCCTGCAACCTGGCGGGGATCTGCGGCATCAGCATCCCATGCGGATTCACAACCGGTCCGAAGCTGCCGATTGGCCTTCAATTGCTGGGAAAACCGTTCGGCGAGAGCACCATCTTAAGAATCGCCCACGCTTATGAGCAGGCAACCGGCTGGCATAAAGAGAAGCCAAATCTGTAGTCCGCTCTCGACCTATTTGCCCGGCTAAGGGAAGGGGTGGTTTTTCCTCGACGCGTTCACTGCGCCCCGGCAGGACTAAGATCAAACAGAATCCTCGAAAACGCGTTCGGCTTGAAAGTCGCCGACCCGAAATTCTCGCTCGAAGCGGCTACCTCATCCGTCGTCCATTTGCGAAGATCAAAGGTCACGCTCCCATTTCCGGAAGCAAAGTAGGCGCGGACGGTATTCGGCTTGAGAGCCCCCACTTTGGCCGGCGGGGAAGCAAGCTCGACTTGTTTGACGCGACTCACCGGCACTTCCAAAGTCGTTCCAGCCGCTTCGATGCTCATTTTCCCGTCCCGCATCGATTTGATGTTGCCGATGACCCGGTCGCCGTTTTTCAGGCGCGCCAGGTCCTGGGTTTTATTGGGCGTGATCGTGATCGGTTCCTCGAATGTGCCATCCCACTCCGTCACCTTCAGATTCGTCAGCTTGACTGCCCCCTGTCCCTGATGCACGAAGCGGATGGCCGTTCCGGTCCCGGCGAACTCGTCCGTATCGATCCACTGCTTGACCAGCGCGCCATCGATCAGCAGGGCGATCAGGCGTTTGGATTTGCTTACGCGAATATCCACATGCGCGGAATTTTTCTGCGCCAGCGCCTGGAGCGAAGCCTGCCCAAGATAGCGAAGCGGCTCGGTTTGCTTGACCGGCAGAAGATTGGCCGAGAACGGATTGATCTGAAGACTGTAAAAGCCGCCGAACTTCGGTTCTGTTTCCTTATTCGCCAGGTTGATCGGCTGCAAATACTCCGTGTAAAGAGCGATGGCGATATGAAAAAATCCGCGCCACTCCAGATCAAAACTCATCGCGGCGCTCTCCGGCAAATGCAGGTCGCGCGCGATGGACGCGGATTTCATCGCGTAGAGCGCGTTGTTTTGGAACATCCACTCGCCCGACTCGACCAGCGCTCCGGCGTTCACCTGGCCCATCGTCCAGCCATCGAGGCCAGTTGGCCCTTCGAAAATCGTCTTTTTCGGAAGTCCGAGCGGGACGATCAACGCCACCGAAGCCTTCGGCAGCTCCAGGACTCCCGCGAACCAGGTGTCCAGCCGCACCTTTTCTCCATCGTAAGAAAGCAGCACGCCCTGAAGTTGATCCCCATTGCTCATCTGCACACTGCACAGATTTGACGAGACCTGGGAAGGATGGGCCGGCACGGCAGCAAGGTCCAACTGCGAGACCATTTCTGGCAAAAAGCGGAATTCGCTCAAAGCATCGGTCCGCATCCATTTAATGCCGGCCTCCGGATCAATGCTGTTCAGCGACCCGAACAGGACATCGCCATTGCGGAACATCAGCGAATCGCGGCCAAGCTTTTTCGAGACAGCCTTGGCCGACGCGTTCGTGGCGTTCTCCTGGGCGAAGGAGCCACAATAGACGGCGCCCAAGAGCAGGGCTCCAAGAAGAACGTGTTTTTTAAGAGGCGCGTTCATTCCGCTTCCAGAAATTCTAGGTCCATCTTGGGTTCTTGTTCGACCGGCGCGAGCGTGCGGCTCAGGTTGAACTGCACCTCCCGAATGTTTTTCGGATCGAACGCGAGCGCGCCGAACGTTTTGCTCGTTCCTTTCACTTCTTTGCCATCCCATTTCTCGAGCTTGAAGACCACGCGTTCGCCTCCTGGGAACGAAGCGCGTACTTCACCCGGAGCGCTATTCGTAAGCGAGGATTCATTCGCGAAACGGATCTGCGTCACGCGCGCGAGCGGAATATCCAGCCGGGTCTGCTTCGTTTCCACCGTGGCCCTGGTTTCCTCGAGCGCTGTTACTTTGCCGAAGACTTTATCCCGATTCGCGAGGAAAACGACATCCATATTGGGCGGTGCGTTCGTCTGCGCGTCCGGCTCGTAGCGGCCATCCCATTCCGCGACGCGAATGTTGGAAAGCTTCAACGAGCGTGGCTCAACCTGCGAGAAAAACAAAATCCCGCCACCCTTGGCGATAAATCCTCCGGGGTTATTATCCTTCCAGCGCTGGATGAACTTTCCGTCCGCAAAAAGCGAGATCGTTGCATCTTCCTTGTTGCAGCGGATTTCGAAATGCATTCGATTGCGCCGAAGCATTTCTGGAACCTGCGTTTGGCCGAGCATGATCGCTCCGGCTCCCGCCTGTACCCGCTGTACGCTGATCGCGCCGGTCCCGAGGTAAACGAGATAAGCGCTGGTCGTGTAATCAAACCGGTCGATGTTTTGCGCGTAGAGCGCGATCATCAGGCTGAAAGCGCCATTCCACGAAAGATCGAACTCCAAAGTCGCCGAACCACTCAAGGCGAAGTCACGGCCCAGTTGATCCGCTCCATTCGCAATGAACGCTCCATCCTTGTATTCCCAAGATTTTGGGCTCCTTGTCGTGCGCCACCCATCCAGACTGGTCGGTCCTTCGTAAAGGAGGTTGTAGCCCTTCGATGAAAACATGATCGCACTCAAAGAATCAATGCTGGCCTCGACATTGTCGCCAAACCAGCTCTGAAAATGCAGCTTCTCCTCCTTGATTTCCCGGATGTTCCCGATCAATTCGTCGCCATTGCGGAAATGAAACCGGCACGCCGCTGTGAAGGCGTGCGGCGCCGGTTCGGCCTTCTCGAAGCGAAGAGACGCGACGTTGCTCAGAGAGAATTGCAGTGGTGTTTTTGCACCCGGATACGCCCATTTCAATCCGTTCGTTTCATCGATCTGGCTTAAGACACCATGCAGACTCGAATTGTCGAGAAACTGCAAAATGCCGGTTCGCCCGGCGGCATCCAGGGCCGGGGCTCGCGGCGCAAGAAAAGCAGCAAGTAAAATCGCGGCGAAAAACCTCATCAACGTTCGTAAATTGGAAGATACCGGTAATTCAGCGCCAGTGAAAGCAGGGATGCCGCGGTCGAAAAGGTCGGGCCAAATTGCCCATCCCAGCTCCCGTCGTCATTTTGCGTCGAAGCCAGTGTCTTGACGTTCTTTTTATTAAAATCGTTCCACGCTTCCGGCGACGCCTGGAAAAAAGCCTGGGCCGCGTAATACAAATAATACTGCTGGTAACTGGCATCTCCCGGCGCGGTTTTCAGGAAGGCAAACGCGCGGTCGAACGCATTCGATTTCTTCTCTTTCGCCAGCGCCAGCACGAGGCATCCAATCGCTGTGCGCGCCCCGTTCGGCGCGGTCGCGCTCGTGTAACCGAACCCTCCTTCAGGGGTCTGGCACTTCAGAAAAAAGGCAATTCCTTTTTGGATTGCTTCCTCGGGCACAGAAATTCCGGCATTGCGCGCGGCAAACAGCGCAACCATTTGGGCGCCGCTTACCGTCGTGTCGGCATCCACGCTTTCCGGCGAATACCGCCAGGCCGAAAACGGGTTCCGCACCTGCGATGAAGTGATCAGCCGGACGGCTTTCTCGAGCGCCGGTCCGAGCCGGTCATCTTCCAACTGCCCGTAAGCCTCCGCGAGAAAAAGCGTCGAAAAACCATGGTTATACATCGAACGTCCAATGTAACCCGTGCTCTGGTTCATCTGCTTGAGCACATAATCCAGCCCGCGCTTTATGGTCAGCGCATAGGGTCCGGTATTCGGGTCATCGCCATGCGCCAGCATGCTCACCAGCGCCAGCGAAACGACCGCCGGCTCAGCCCCATACGGCATCTCATTCCAACGCCCCTCCGGAATTTGGCTCTTCGCGAGGTATTGCAAACCTTTCACATAAACTCGGTCCACCTGGCTGGGGCTAATCTCCCCGCCACCCTGGAAAAGTTCCTGAGCGAGTACGCTTACGCTGGAAAAGCAAAACAATGCGACGATGATCAGTGAGAGGAAACCGCAGCGAACGATTTTGGAGTGCGGCGGCAGGACGCCGCGTTTCAGGTGGGCTTCTTCAGAGAAGCAGGTTACCGGACCTGCGGCCCGGCAATTTCTTGGGGATTCGAGGCGCCTGTGTTTCCGAACGTTGCTTGAAAAGCGGCTTCGTGCCGCCGCACTCCAAAAGGTTGATTCTCGCGCTGTGGTCACTTGGTTTCTGTTTGTTCCAGCGCCTTGAAGTAATTCTGCAGCGCGTCGCGAAATTCCGTGGGATAATTCTGTGGCACACTCGAACTTTTCTTCACCGAACGTTCGTCTCCCTGCTTTCCTGCCACATTTCCACTGGCCGCCTGTCCCGCCTTATCCGTTGTGCCGCCGTTCATGTTCGCGCCGGGGCTTTGACCGGCTTTCATCCCGGGCGAAGGCTGCGGAGCCATTGCCTGCATCAGGAACGCCATCTCCTCGCCGCTTTTCTCCTCGCCCTTGCTCCCTTTGCCCCCGCTGCCTTTTTTTGCCTGCTCGTTCAGCAGGTTGACCAGGTCACTCAGCATGCTAAGACTCTTGTCCTCCGCCGAGCGAGTCACTTGGTCCGTGCGCGGACGATCAAGGAGCGTCTCGACGTCGGTCATCGAGGTCATCGCGTCACTATACGGTTGTTCGAGAAGCGCGTAAGGATTTTCGACCGCTTGCTTGCTCAAATCACGTCCCAGTTTTCCTTCCGAAGCCGCAAGCAGCACCGCCCCATCCCGATACGCCGTCTTCTCATCGATATGCTCGTGCAGAAGCCGCGTTCGCTCCTGGATGTTCACTTGTTTCTCGCGAATTCGCAGCAGACCCAAAAGCTGCTTGAGCGCGCTGTCATCCTGCTCGCTCCCGGAACCCTGGCCAGACCCGCCGCCCTCTTTATCATCGCCCTTGGGCTCCAGCTTCGCGGCCCAGCCCTCAAATTTATCCGCCCACAACGCCAGGTTCTGCATCGCTTCCATCCCGATGTTGTCCTGGATCAACCCGCGAACCCGGTCCAATTCGTCGGTTGGCTTCGCGTCGCCCATCTCCTTCGTCACCTCGCCATAATTAGGCTTTTGCGTGCGCTCGTAAAACCGGCTGATCTCTCCCTGCAACTTCGTTGATTCACCCTGGGCTTCCGTCTGCCAGTGGGCGAGCTGCGTATTGGCGCGCTGATAGCGGCTGGCCAGTTCGCCCGGCACCAGCCCGATTGTATCCGGAATATTCGCCTGAAGCGTGCTTTCAATTTTCTTTTGCCGGCCTCCCACCTGCCGCAGCCGCTGCGAAAGCGTCAGCGCCTGCAAATCATCGAGTCCTTGATTCACCTTCTGCTGCATCTGCTGCAAAGCCTTCAGCGTCTCTTCTTCTTTCTCTTGCGCCTGGGCCAGGTCCTGCTCCCGCGAATTCTGGCTTTGCGCCGCCGACTTCAACGACTGGGCCGCTTCCTTCATCGGTTGTTGCGCCACTTTTTCCATCTGGTGGAGATTTTTCGTCCACTGGCTCAGGACTTCTTCGTTGAAAGCCGGATTTCGCAACGCCTCCCGCAGGGTCTTCATCCCTTCGGAAGCCAGGTCCTGAAGCTGCGCCGAGTTTTGCTGCTGCATCTGCTCGAGTTCGGCAATCTTCTTGGCCGCCTCCGGTGAATCAAGCTTCTGCAGATCTTTCATTTCGCGCGTGTCGCTTGCCAGCTTCTCTTCCGAGCGTGTGATTTCCTCCAATTGCACCAAAAGGGATTCGAGGCTCTGCCGGATCATCTCCGCGTGTTGCGCGTTCCCCAGTACGTGCACACGATAGGCGGGGCTTTCGCTCCGTTCCCGCCCCGGCAGGTAATCCACCGCGAACGCGTGAAATTCAATCGTGCTCTCCGGCGGAATTCCCAAAACGGCGGGCGACAGGTTGAAGGTCTGTTCGAGATATTTCGCATCCTTGCGATCAACTTCCTGAACGTACTCTTTCCGGGAGACCGCATTCGTTGCGTCCTGCGTCGATTCCACCGACCAACTGATTCCAATATTCTTCAGCCCGTAATCGTCGTTCGCGCGAATGGGAATCGGCAAAACCTCGGTCTCCAAAATCGCGGTGTCCCGGTAAAGCTCTTCGATCTCCGGAACCGGCGCGGCGTCCTTTTTCGTTTGGACGGCCAGCTTCCACGGGGTCGTATTGGTCAGACCGAGGCTGTCGCTCCAGCGCAGCGCGATCTCGCTCAGATTCTCTGCCTTCAAACTCGGCGTGCTGAAGGTGTTTGAAACCACCGTGATTGGCGTCTCCTGCTCACCCGTCCGGAGCCACGCGGATTGCAAGGCGCGGCTGGTCCGCCCGGTCAGGCTCAACGAACTCCCCTCGAGGACTTCAATCAGCCCGCTTTGGGCCGTCTCGGTTTGCGATGGGTATCCGAGGTAAGCGGGCAATTCAACTGTCGCGGTCGCTTGCTCGACCGCCGGACGATGTCTCGCGAGCAGTTTCACCGCCCGCGTCGCATCGCCCGCGCGAATGATCGCCACGCTGTCTTCAATCTGCGGCGGGAGTTCGAGATTGAATGCGCCGCCTCGCGCCCGCGACTCGACACGGTTTCCGCCGGGAAATTCCATCTGAACTCGCGCGGGTTTCCAGAACGAGCGATAATTGACCTTCCCAGCGAGAGGAAACTTTTCGCCATGCGGAACGATCTGCTCCGCGGGCAACTCGGCCAATTCTACTAATGTAAATCGAGGAATCCGCGCCAGCGGCGAAATCCAGCGCCGGAACGAATTCCACGCCGCTTCCGGCAAAATAATCACTGCCAGCGCCAGCAGACCCAGGAGCGATCCTCCGAAAACGAGCTGACGCCGAACTCGCCTTCCGTCTGCCGCCTTGACGAACTCGTACTTCCCAGCTTCCTCCGCCACCTGCTGAATTGCCGCCCGATAAAGCTCGGGAGAGAAATAAGCCGGACGTTTTGACTCTTCCGAAAGCTCGACAATTCCGAGCAACCGGTCGCCCAACCGCCGGTACTTTCTTTGCACCAGCACGGCCAACGCCCGCCAATCTCTCCGATGCAGAACCCAGAGTTTCGTCCACCACGCGCCTACGGCAACCGCTCCCAAAATCGCCAGGCTAAAGAGCGACACTCGCAGCCAAACCGGTGTGTCCCAAAGCCGGTCAGAAACGAACAGAAGGAAAAGAGCCAGGAGAATTCCGCTCGCGGCAAAGGCTCCGGCGAAGAGGGTTTCGAGCGAAAACAACCGTTTTTGAAGGTGTCGGAATTGTCCTTGCAGGCTCTCGGGCAGTTCGACTGTGACCTTCTCTGGCTCAGGCATATTTGATTGACGCACCTTACCATGCCTGTGTTCTCCAAATCCGTCCAATCAAAGCTCAGCGATTAAGGGATTTTCTGAATGGTTCCTTTCGCCGCCAAAGTGCTCAGCACCCCGCGCCATCTATCCGTTTACGCCGGACGCGCCCATCACCTGAACAGCCCGGCCGCCCCGTTTGCCTATTTCCAGCGTTTCCCCCGCAGCGTTCCATTCTTTTCTCACGTAACCGAGCGCCACTTTTCCTCCGTGCTTCGGCGAAAGGGTGCTGCTCGTTATATAGCCGGCTTCTTTGCCATTTTTGAAAAGCTTTTCGTTTGGAGGCGGTAACGTCGTCATTTCATTGGGCAGACGCAGTAACCGAAGCGCTTTCGCTACTTGCCCGTAAGTGCGAATGCGGGCGATTACCTCCTGCCCGATGTAACACCCTTTGCTGTAGCTGATCGCCCGTCCTTCAATCCCGCACTCCGGCGCGAGATTCGCTTCCGTCATGTCTGCCCCGAAACGTGGGATGCCATTCTCGATCCGTGCGATCTCGCCCGTATTCCATCCCACCCATTGCGACCCTAACTCGCGGTTGCTTTCGTCCAGCAATTCGGCGGCTTTCTTTAAAGCCGCCGCCGGGACGAACAGGTCAAAACCTTCGGCTCCAAAACGTCGATTGTTGGTGACGTAATATTCCCCTTCCGGCGTGTTCTTGGAAATCCAGCTCAGCGCACTTCCCGGCAGTTCTCCAAAGGCGCTTCGCCTCAGCACCTCCGCCGATTGGGGACCTTGAATTGAGAGGAGGCCATAATGCGGCGAGACATCGACAATCTGTACGTCCTCGGCAATGACATACTTTTCTAAACGCTGGCTAACGGGGGAACTGAGCCCAGGCTCGAAATCGAGGAGAATCTCCTCCTTCAATTTGTAGATGAAAAGATCGCTCTGAATTTTCCCCTTCGCGTTGACCAACGCGGCATAGCAACCCTCGCCCGTTTTCAGGCGCAGAACGTCATTGCTCACCTGCCCGTGAAGAAATTTCTCCCGATCCGCCCCAACCACACAAAGTCGGCCGCGCCCGCTTAAGTCGATCACGCCCGCCGATTGAGTCAGCGCCAGATATTCGGCTTCCGGTGATTGGTAATGGGCCACGAACTCCTGGCCATTGACCTCGGTAAAAGCGCCCTTGCGAGCCGCGTGAAAATCATGAAGGGACAGCGCGGCCATCGAGCAACGCGTCAATGGCCAGTTTTATCCAGCGGTTGCTTGCCCAGAAGCATGAAGATGTAGAAAAGGATAAAGAAAACCCCGGCGAGCCCCTTCGCGACACCTTCTATGATCGAGGCCATCGATCCGTGGCCGAAAAACATCATACCCAGCCCAATCGCCACAAAAAAGATCGCCAGCGCTAAAAACACGTATTTCAAATTCATATCTCCAGGCGGCCTCGAACTCGAAAGCCGCGCTTCATTCGCCCAGATAAGATAAAACAATCCACGAAAATTCAACTTTTTTCTTTGGTTCCTGAGAAAGTAAGGGGGCGCTTTGGAAGCGAATAACATGTTAAACATCCGCCAAGTTTCTGTCGGCCGGATTATCATCGCTTCGTTCCCGTGACATGTGGACGTGACTTCTGAGTCAGGGGAAGGCCATGATTCCGAGCGTGCAGAAACGTGCCGTCCATAAAAAGATGATTCCGGGGCTGGGGACAGACCTGCCGGAATTGCGCGTGGCCCGTGCGCTCTGGCAGCAGAATCGGTTTGAGGAATCATTGCGGGTTTTTGAGGAGGCGGCGCGGAAGTATCCGCAGAATCTGGTGGCGCTGGTGGACGGGAGTCGCGCGCTGGGAGCGCGGTTTGAAATCACGCGGGCGGAGAAAATGCTGGAGAAGTTGATCCAGCTTGGCTCTCGCAACGCTGATATTCTGCATTTGGCGGGGCAGAGCTATCGGATGATTTTCCGTCCGGAGCAGGCGATGGAGTGCTTCGAGGGGGTTCTGCGGATGACCCGGGAGATTCCGGATGCTTACCTGGAATTGGCGATTCTCTACGAGCGGCGGCATCGGCTGGAGGAGGCGCTGCGCTTGATCGAGGATTGTTTGCGCGGTGAGCCGGAATATTTCGAGGCGCAATTATTCAAAGCGAGGTTGTGGCGAAGGATGAAAGAGGATCGGGGCGCGGAAAATCTCTTTCGTGAATTGGCGGGGAAGGATCAGGCCCACCCGATGGTGCGCGCGCAGGCCTGGGCGGAAATCGCGCAGATACATGACCGGCGGGAAGAGTTCAAGGAAGCGATGGGGGCGATGCACCAGTGTAAAGGGATTCTGCTCCAAGGCGAGGGCGCTTTGATTGATGAATCCAGGGCGGTCCTGGAGCATTTGAACGCGCTCGCGGAGTCGCTCACGGCCGGGCATTTCAAACGCTGGGCGGAGGCCGGTCAATCATTCGTCCAGGAAAGGGCGGCGGTGCTGACCAGTTTTCCGCGCTCCGGCACCACCTTGCTGGAACAGGTGCTCGACAGCCATTCCGAGGTGGTGAGTTCGGATGAGCGGGAGGCATTCGCGCGCGACATTTTTCCAGCCATGTGGCAGACGCCCGCTACCCCGTTGCCAACGGCGGAGGCGCTCGACGCCATACCCTCGGAACGGTTGGCCACGCTGCGTCACCGCTATTTTGATTATATGGCGGCAGCGCTGAACGAGCCAATTGCCGGGCGGATGCATCTCGACAAGAATCCGCCTTTGACGCTCGTTCTTCCGGGCTTTTTGCGTTTGTTTCCCGAGACGCGGGTGATCTTCGCTTTTCGCGATCCACGCGACGTGGTGGTGAGTTGCTTCATGCAGTATCTGCCGCTCAACCCGAACAGTGTTTGCTTTTTGACCATCGAGCGAACGGCCCGGCGTTATGCCAATGACATGCGGGTCTGGCGGAAGCTGCGCGAGATCATTACGTCCCCTTGGCTGGAAGTCCGTTACGAAGATACCGTCGCCAACCTGGAACAGGAAGCGCGGCGAACGACGGCGTTTCTCGGCCTCAAATGGGAAGAGCAGGTCTTGCTATATCGCGAGCGCTTGAAGGACAAAGCCGTAGGCTCACCAACGTACGAGGCCGTGACCCAGCCGTTGTACACTCGAGCGGTTGGACGTTGGAAGAATTACCAAAAGTTCCTCGATCCCTATCTGAGCATTCTGCAGCCGTACGTTGAGGCTTTTGGGTATTGAGGTGGGAGAGTTTTATTATTGGCGAATGCGATAAAATTTCCACGCTCCAGTAGCCGAAACAGATTGGGGGTTTGCCTGGTTCGCTGAAGAATTCCACGGGCCTGTTATGGAGGTGGCCTCTTCGAGAGTTCCGCTGCCGGTCCAGGAGATATTCACTTTTCCGGCGGAAATTGTCGGCACGTTGAATGATGCAGTGGCAGGCGAAGTGTTCGACCGGGCGCGGAACGCCAGAAGCGCGTTGGGACTATTCGTGTCATTGATCAGGATGCGCGTGCCGTCCGGGTTGATCGAAAACCATTCCAAATTTGCCGGACCGGATTCCTGGCCTGCCACCAGACGGAGCGGGTAAAGGCCAGCGGCGGGAACCGCGAAGCCGAAGGTGACATCGACAGCGCCGAAGCCCTTCGGGCCATCCCATTCAGCGAGGACCAGATTTGGATCTCCCTGGATCGTGGCGGTGACAGGAGTCCCGTTGGTCAGATACGATTTCAGCCGGCTACCGCCAAAGTTCTCTGCGATGACCAGAACGGGAATATGAACGTTTGTGTTAATGTCGTCGATTCGGAAGGGAAAGCCGGGATCGCCTGGGGTAATTTCGATTATGGCGACGGCGCCTGCGATTTGCGCCTGTTCTGCTTTAAACGCGGAATTGCAGTTTGTGCCGCCGCGATCCAGCAGCACAATCTTTCCCGAAAGGCCGGCGTTGGCATTAACTCCAAGGAGGCAGGCGTCCTCCGGATTGCCGCTGGGCGTCGCATACGCGACTGGAGCAGTTAAGGGCGTTCTGGGAAGAGCGCCGCCAAACTGGAGTTGGGTAATGTTGGTGGCGATGGCCACAGTGGGAATGAAGAAATTGGTCGGCGCCACGATCTGCAACGTCTCGTAACCATTGGTGGCGGCCGTCAGGCGGAATTGGGCTTGGTTGTTGATGCCCATCTGATAGAAGCCCGCGGACGGAAAACGAATAAAGGTTCGGATATCGTCCACGAAGCTGTCTTCCGTGCCGCGGGGGCCTGGGATTGCGCCGGGAAATGGCTGGTCATTGGGGAAGTTGGCGCTCGCGCCAGTCGCATTTACCCAGTCAATGATGTCCGGGACCGCGAAAGTGTTTCCCTGTTCCGCCGCGGAGAGGTCGGCGATATTCGGACCGGCTAGTCCGGCCAGAACGGATTCTGAAAACGAAATGCTTGCCGGCAGGTTAATTTGCGTATCGGTCGTGACATCGTCGCCCGAAATGGTATCGACCTGATAGACCGTCACGTTAAAGCCAGGCTTGGAATTATCTTCCGAAGCGAGAGGTGTCTGCATGGCTGCTGGAAGTGTCAGATAGTCCGCGACGGTAAACTTGAATTCATTCGTCTGCGTCGTGACCGGCGTTCCCAGATCGCTGAAGATTATTTTGTAAGCATGGGAGGAAAGCGGAGGCAACAGTCCCGCGGCAAACTGCACAATCGTATTGGTATCCGTTTTTTGGATGGAGGAAGGAGAAACCGGCGCGTTATCCAAAATCAACTGGATCGAATTGGTATTTACGGCCGTGGAACGATCCTGAAGCGTGACTTCAAGATTCACGACGGGGCCGACATTGACGGCTTTATCCCCCGGATTCGCGCTGGCCACGGTCGGAGTCGAGAGCGCCGCATCCACCACATCGAGAGATACCAAATCGACATAGCCGTCCGGCGAGCCTACGGATGGGCTGCCCGCGGCGACGGTCACAAGCGCGAACCGCGCGCCGGCCGGAATGGTGTCGGTCCGAAGATCCTGGACCCAATCCTTGGCATTGCCGTATTTGGCATTGCTCTCGGTTGGAATATTTGAAACGAAGTCCGTTCCGCCGAGTGGAATCGGGTCACCAACGACGCCATTCGTGGCGTTCAAAAATTTTAAGGTAAGATCACTGAAATCGCCTTGCATTAAATAACTGCTGAACCAAGCAGACATTGTGTATTTTCCTGATCCCGCATCGATCTTCGCCGGAGTGAGCGAGGTCGTGGCGGTAAGACTGACCAGTTGAGTAACGACGGCGCTGCTTTGGGGGATGCCATGATCTCCGCTCGGGTACGGACGCAGGTATTGCTGTCCCGAGCCCGCTGGTCCTGGCATCGTATAGAGAGTCGAGTAGAGATAGGTGCTGAAGGAGCTCCAACCTCCTCCCAGGCCAGGGTTGGCCACGCCACCATACTTGACGATCGGGCTGCTGGTGGCCTTCGTGTTTTCGAAACTTCCGTCGGTGATGAGTTCTGTTGCTTCAGCCGTTCCGACAAAAGCCAAGCCGCCGGCGAGAACGGCCACTCCACGTTTGCGTGTTGGTGAATACGGTCTCATAAGTCTTATGAATCGCTCCCCTCCCAGTGAGCTCCGGCAGATTACCGTAACCGTACGTTTTGGAAAACAAAATTTATGTGAAATTCTGCAGGCAGGAACCCTCCCTACGACGACGAGAGAGTTACAAAGCGCAACGCGTGAAATAGAGCCAC
Source organism: Verrucomicrobiia bacterium (assembly GCA_036002705.1). Classification (GTDB taxonomy): domain Bacteria; phylum Verrucomicrobiota; class Verrucomicrobiia; order Limisphaerales; family SXQI01; genus DASVNK01. The sequence goes on along the minus strand of DASYTB010000420.1, from coordinate 4,527 downwards.
TGTTAAGCGGCTTCTTGCTGCACGACTTTGATCACCCGGCTTTGGGCGGCGCGTTTCCGCTGATTTTCGTCGAGGAGTTTCTTGCGGAGGCGCAGATTTTTCGGCGTCGCTTCGACATATTCGTCGGAACCGATGTATTCCAACGCGCGCTCCAGTGAAAGCTTCAGCGGTGGCTCCAGTTGGATGCCCTTGCCATCGCCCGTCGAGCGCATGTTCGTGAGACGCTTGGCGCGGCAGGGATTGACCGGGATGTCGTTTTCCCGCGCATTTTCACCGACGATCATCCCCTCGTAGATCTGATCGCCAGGTTCAACCATCAAACGGCCGCGCTCCTGGACCATATTGAGCGCGTAGGCCGTCGCTTCGCCAGATTCCATGCTCACGAGCGAACCATTTTTGCGCGCGGGAATTTCACCGCGATCCGCTCCATACTCGTGGAAGAGATGGCTCATCACGCCGAGGCCTTTGGTCTGATTCACGAGATCAGTTTCAAAACCGATCAGCCCGCGCGTGGGGATGATCGCTTCGATACTGACATGTTCGCCGTGATGGCTCATGTTCGTGATCTCGCCTTTGCGCGTGGCGAGATTCTCCAGGACCGAGCCCATGAATTCCTTGGGAATTTCGAGAAAGAGCTTTTCCAACGGCTCAAGCAGGTTCCCGCTGGCGTCCTTGCGATAGATCACTTCCGGACGAGAGACCAGCACTTCGTGGCCTTCACGGCGCATTTGTTCGACGAGGATGGCGATTTGCATTTCGCCGCGGCCACTGACGAGGAAAACGTTGGGTGCATCCGTATCTTCAACGCGAAGGGCGACGTTCGTTCGCGTCTCCTTGATCAAGCGTTCCTTGATGTGGCGGGCCGTGACCAGTTTGCCGTCATGACCGGCCAAGGGGCCGTCATTGACGGCAAACTCCATCTGAATCGTCGGCGGATCAATCGGAACAAACGGGAGCGGCTCGTGTTCGGCCGAGTCGGTCATCGTTTCACCAATAAACACGCTATCGAAGCCGGTCAGGCCGACAATATCGCCGGCGTGGGCTTCGGGAATTTCGATCCGCTGCATGCCGCGGAAATTGTAAAGGGCGGTGACCTTGCCTTGTTCCTTGCCGCCGTTGCCGTGGATGCAAACGACCGGGTCGCCGATTTTCACTTTGCCGCCAATGATTTTGCCCAGGGCGATTCGGCCGAGATAATCGGAATAATCGAGGTTGGCCACGAGCATCTTGAATTCACCGGCGTGGGCGCGCGGGGGCGGGATGTGCTTGAGGATCGCTTCGAAAAGCGGTTCCATCGTGGTGCTCTCGTCGGTCAGGTTGATCTTGGCCACACCGGCCTTGGCGCTTGTGTAAGCAATTGGAAAATCGAGCTGTTCGTCCGTGGCGTTGAGCGAAACGAAGAGGTCAAAGACCTGATCGAGCACCTTGTGCGGGGCCGCGTTATCGCGATCGATTTTGTTGATGACGACGATCGGCTTGGCACCGGCTTCGAGGGCCTTGCGGAGAACGAAACGGGTTTGCGCCTGGGGGCCTTCAGCGGCATCCACAACCAGGAGCACACCGTCGATCATATTCATGATGCGCTCGACTTCGCCGCCGAAATCCGCGTGGCCGGGAGTGTCCACAATGTTGACGTGCACGTCCTTATACTGAAAGGCCGCGTTCTTGGCCTTGATGGTGATGCCTTTCTCGCGTTCAAGATCCATCGAATCCATCATGCGCTCCTCAGTCACCTGATTCGCGCGAAAAGTGCCGGACTGCCGGAGGAGGCAATCCACCAGCGTCGTTTTGCCATGATCAACGTGAGCAATAATGGCGATATTCCGAATGTGCTGCATATAACAGGTCAAAACCCCAGAGAAACCGGAGCCGCGTAATATCGGTGCAATTTTCGAAAGGTCAAGTGGTTTGGCCTGACCTGATTTGATCCTCTAAAAATCCCGCATTCGCACTTCGCCCGTGCCCTTAACGACCTCGCCGATCTCCCAGGCGTGCAAATTATTGGCGGCGATCTCCTTCAGGACGGCGGCGCTTTTTTCCCGCGCGACAAACACGGTCATGCCGATGCCCATGTTGAATACCTGGTACAATTCGGTCGCGGGGATGTTGCCGCGGTCGCGCAAGAGTTCGAAAATCGGCCGTATCGGCCACGAACCCTCATGGATGAGCACATCGCATTTTTTCGGCAGCACTCTTGGAATGTTATCGATGAAACCGCCTCCAGTAATATGAGCGAGGCCTTTGATAGCCAGCGGCTGCATCGGCCTGTTGAACTTCTTCAGCAAAGTTTGCACGAGCGGACCGTAGCTGATGTGCACTTTTAGCAGTTCAGCTCCGATGGTGTTCTTCAGTCCCGGCAAACGCGCATTCGGCTCAAGCTTCAGGTCATCGAAAAGGATTTTGCGTGCGAGAGAGTAACCGTTTGTGTGCAGTCCGCTCGACTCGATTCCCAGGACTGCGTCCCCGGGCCGAATCGATTTCCCGTCAAGCATCCGCGATTTTTCCACGACACCGACAATCGTCCCGCTCACATCGTACTCACCCGGCGCATAGAATCCTGGCATCTGGGCCGTTTCGCCACCGATCAGCGCGCAATGGTTTTCGGCGCAAGCCTTGGCGAATCCACGGATCAACTGCTGAAAAACGGCCGGCTCCAGCTTTCCGGTGCCGATATAGTCGAGAAAGAAAAGCGGCTCCGCGCCGAGTACCGCAATATCGTTGACGCAATGGTTCACCAGGTCCTGGCCGACCGTGTCATGCTTGTTCATCGCAAAGGCAATCTTCAACTTCGTGCCCACTCCATCGACGCTCGAAACGAGGACCGGCTGCTTGTACTTTTTCACGTCCAGCGCGAAAAGCCCGCCGAACCCGCCCACTTTTCCCAGCACTTCGGCGCGATGAGTCGAAGCAAGCAACTCGGGAAGCCCCGCCTTCACCCGGTTTCCCAAATCAACATCAACACCCGCTTTTGTGTATGCTTTCTGAGCCATTTTCGTGGCGCGATATTTCCTGTAAACGGGCGGCTCTGTCAATCGGCGCCGGAGGGGCGGCGGACCATTTAGGAAGGGTTCCGCTGCTCGCGGGCGCTCTGTTCGAGATGTTCGCGAACTAATTCGATATTCGTGCGGAGCGCGTAGAACTGGTCGGCGGAGGAAGCAGGAACTTTCATGTGGTTGACCCCCCGTTCGATGCTATCGAGGCGTGTCGAAAGCTCTTCTTTACCCTGAACATGCAACCGAAGGTCCCGCTCAAGCGCAAGGAGGCGGCGATACCAGCGATAAAGTTGCAGTTTCACGCGCAGGCGAAGCAACGTCGGCACCATCCGCAGCGCCGGGATCAATAACACCACTGCGGGAACGAAGGCGACGAGGACACGGTTCACGACACTGGCCAGCCAAAAGGGAAGAAAGCCGTAAAGGAATTTCTTGCCCGATTTGTAGTATCGAACGGCCTCCGCGCTCAGCGGAAAATCGTGCTCGAGGGCGGCGGGAAATTCGTTTTTGCGCCGGAAAATCCCGGGAGTTCCATGAACTTCCTGAGCGGCTTCGATAACCAGGTCCACGAGCGCGGGATGCAACTTTTCGCGGGCGACAAGTTCCACGGTGGGGCCGACCAGAGAAACATCGCGTGCGGGGATGTTCTTCCCGAAATCAATCACGCCCTTTGGAAAGGTCAGTTTGTTCAAATAAGTCAGTCTGCGCACGTAAGCATCCGCCTGGCCCACGTCGAAAATTTTGACATCGGACGCTTGCAGGAGCCGACGCAACAAAGAGGTCGAAGCTGAATCGCCCATCAAAAACACGGCTTCAACCCGGCCCTCGGCCATGGCTTTGGCCGCATCCTCCGCTTCGAGGTCCAGCAAGGCAGTATTGGCGCCGGGTTCAATTCCATTAAGACGAAGCAACTCGAGGGAAAGGGCGCGAGTGCCGCTCCCGACAGGTCCAACCGCGATCCGCTTCCCTTTAAATTCTGAGAGAAGACTGACCACGTTGGTGTTTCGGTAGAAAATGATGAGCGGCTGATTATAAATGCTGCCGAGCGAAACCAGTCCGTGGGTGTCTTCCTCGTGCATCTGGTTGACGTTGGTCCCGACAATCCCGCTCTGAACAAAGCCAATATCGACAGAGACGGAGCGATTCGTAAGGCGCTGAAGATTTTCAAAAGAGCCCTGGGACGACAGAATCTTCAGGGTGACTCCTTTTTTGGCCAAAAGTTGCTTGTAACGGAAGGCGTTTGTTTCGAAACCGCTGCTCGGAGCGCCGGCGGTGATCGTGAGTGATCGCGGGGGCGCCGAATAAAAGAACCAAAAGACCGCGAGCAGGACTACAGCCGCCACAAAGATGAGAACGAAATAGGCGACCCACCGGCTTAAGCCGAAAAGCTCGGTAAAAGGCGAGAGCAAACGCGCCACGATCCCAGGTTTCAGACGTTCTTCCATCCGCTGGCGCTATGGTATGCGAGGCTCAAACCTTCGCCAGTTCATTCGGTGCGCAGGCGGTAAAAGACTCGATCGGTAAAACCTGAGTC